>NZ_JANSHR010000019.1:6023-53472 GCF_047461675.1 Synechococcus sp. R70.1 | reverse complement strand
CAGCCCCGCTGCAATCAGACCCGCCGCCAGGAGATAGGGGTTAGCCGCACCATCAGCCAAACGCAACTCAAACCGACCCGGCTCAGGGATGCGAATCAGGTGGGTGCGGTTGTTGCCGCTGTAGCTAATCGTGGCAGGTGCCCAGGTGGCCCCCGAAGCCGTAGGCGGCGCATGGAGACGGCGATAGGAATTCACCGTCGGGTTGGTCAGGGCACACAACGCCGGAGCATGGTACAGCACCCCGCCGATAAAGTAATACGCCAGCGACGAGAGACCCAGTTCCCCTTTGGCATCGGCAAACAAATTGGTTGTCCCGGTCACATCCCAAACCGACAGATGGGTATGGCAACCATTGCCCGTCAGATGGGGAAATGGCTTGGGCATGAACGTCGCCCGATAGCCGTGCCGTTCCGCAATGCTTTTCACCATGTATTTGAAAAAGGCATGACGGTCGGCGGTAACCAGCGCATCGTCAAATAACCAATTCATTTCAAACTGCCCGTTAGCATCCTCGTGGTCGCTCTGGTAGGGATGCCAACCCAGCTTTTGCATCCCATCGCAGATACCCCGAATCACCGCAAAACGACGCATCAGGCTTTGCTGGTCGTAGCACGGCTTGGCTTGGCAATCCTGCCCATCGGAAATGGCCCACTCCGTAGGGGATAGGAGCATAAACTCACATTCCACCCCCGTCTTGACCCGGAAACCCAGGCGTTCTGCCTGCGCCAACACCTTTTTCAGCACCCAGCGTGGCGTTTGTTCCAAAGGCTCCCCGTTGGCCTGAATCAAATCCGCAGGCATCCACCCCACCTCTGGTTGCCAAGGTAATTGGAATAGGCGCTGGCGATCCGGCTGGGCAAACACATCCGCATCCGCAGGGGTCAAATCCAACCACGTAGCAAATCCCGCAAAACCTGCCTGCCCATCGGCCATGCGGTCAATTGCTGAAGCAGGCACCAACTTGGAGCGCTGCGTGCCAAACAAATCCGTAAATGAGATCAGGAAATAATCAATACCCTGGCTGCGGGCAAGTTCTGAAAGTACCGGCATCATTAGAATTACTAGGGTTATGGAGTCAGTTTAGGCACTCAACCCCGGCAAAAGTGTCATCTCAGATACGAAAGTCCCAACTATCGTGATCAGGGAGAATAATGAATAATTAGTTAAGCCAGTAGACGAGCAGCTGCATTTCTTCGGCTAGGCACTTTGCCTAGGCTAAAGTCAGCTCCGTCTTTAGCCGGTGTGCTCGATCAGGAACAACTCCCGTCAGCTTGATGGGAAGTGACGCCTGTGGAGATCCCTCTGGTGGGGTAGTGGAGGTGAACTCTGCTGCTAGCTATAGGTCGTGGAAGCAGGAAGAAAGGCTCAACCTGGAGCAAAAGTCTGCTTTTGTCCGAGGTTGTATAGGTCTTTCAGACGCGGATCAACGGCTATGGGCCAGAGCTTCTGCTGGCGCAGCGCTAGCAGCTAGATCGTCTTTGATTAGCTCTACCAGATCCTGAAGCTGACGAATGGCCTCCGCTCCTTCCAGTTTCATCAGCTCCCGCTCATCCCGCATCTCCGTCCAACTGATGGAGCACTCGGAGACTAAAAAGCGAATCAGATGCCCTTCCCGCAAGCTGACCATGAAGGAAGCGCTCTCAAAGGAGGTGCCGCAAGTGTAGCAGGAGGCCGGGTAGCCCCGCTTCTCCAAAGCAATGGCCAGCGCCTGCAAACTCATCACCAGATCCTGAACGTAGCTGCGGTATTGTTCCGCCAACCGTTTGAACATCACACTCCTCCTCACTCCTCGGCTCAGCCAGGCCCTCTTCTGGCCACAGACAAGCCGCTTAGTAATAAATACCTATGCTCGGCAGTTAAGTTCATATGTAGCACAGCAATCGGCAATCCTCAATGAAGGAGCTCAGTCCAGGAACCAAAACTGCCCAGCGCCAAGCAGGATGATAGGCAAGGCCCAGGTGGTTCAGATGTCGTATTTAACACTCCTCTCAAAACAAACACCAAAGTTTACTCTAGTTCAAAACTCTTGCCTCTAGGGGGGGAGCGGATCCTCAGCCTGATTGATTGGGGGTGCTGCCTCCAACCTACCTTGGCCTAAGCTAGCCGTTTGGCAAGCCCCCTTAGCAAGCCCTTAAGAAAACATTAAAAACGGGATTAAAAACACAGAGACAGCGGCCTCCTAAGAGGAGAAGGAACTAGAATTGAAGTGGGCAAGGTGTATTGCAAACGCCTGAAAAAAGAAACATCAGAGTTGCTAAAAGTTCTCCCTTGCACCGGTGGCTAGATCGTCCCTTTTGCAAAGATGCCAGCAGCCCTTAGCAGTAGCTGAGGAGAGGTCTTGCTCTAGGTCTAGCCTGTTGCATAGCTGTCAGGCCGAATGGCCAGGGGGATTGCTATGGTAGTGAGCGCCCAGTCTTCTGTAGCTTTGCCTACAGAATTCACAAGTAAACAACATAGCTTGAGGGATTTCGTGCCTGGGCGGTGGCAGCGCTGCATCGACGTCCGAGATTTTATTCAGCGCAATTACACGCCTTACACGGGAGATGAAAGCTTCTTGGCGCCGGCCACCGAGCGCACGCAGCGGCTGTGGGCCAAAGTTCAAGATCTGATGGCCTTGGAGCGGAAGCGTGGGATCTTGGATGCCGACACCGACCTTCCTTCCAGCATCACCAGCCACCCGCCAGGCTACATCGACCGAGATCTGGAGCAAATCGTAGGGCTACAAACGGATAAGCCCCTAAAGCGCGCCATCCTGCCCTTTGGCGGCATCCGTATGGTAGAAACGGCCCTCAAGGCCTATGGCTACGAGCTGGATCCCCGCGTTAAGGAAATCTTTACCAAGTATCGCAAGACCCACAACGACGGGGTTTTCGACGCCTACACGGAGGAGATGCGCCGCTGCCGCCGCTCTGGGATCATCACCGGCTTGCCGGACGCCTATGGACGGGGCCGCATCATCGGTGACTACCGGCGGGTACCTCTCTATGGCGTGGATCGGCTGATTGAGGACAAGGAGGCGCAGAAGGCCAGCCTAGAGGTGGACACGATGGATGAAGAAACCATCCGCCTGCGGGAGGAGCTCTCAGAGCAGATCAAAGCCCTGTACGAGCTCAAGGAGATGGGGGCCAGCTACGGCTTTGATCTAGGCCGCCCCGCAACCAACGCCCGCGAGGCCATCCAGTGGCTGTACCTAGCCTACCTGGCAGCGGTCAAAGAGCAAAACGGCGCCGCCATGTCCCTGGGGCGGGTTTCCACGTTCCTAGACATCTACATCGAGCGGGATCTGCAGGCCGGGATCCTCACCGAGGAAGAGGCCCAGGAGCTCATCGACCACTTTGTCATGAAGCTGCGCATGGTCAGGTTTTTGCGCACGCCGGAGTACAACGAGCTCTTCAGCGGGGATCCCACCTGGGTAACCGAGTGCATCGGCGGCATGGGGCTAGATGGGCGGCCTTTGGTGACCAAGACCAGCTTCCGCATGCTGCATACCCTCTACAACCTTGGGCCGGCGCCGGAGCCCAACTTGACCGTGCTCTGGTCGGAGCGGCTGCCGGAAGCTTTCAAGCGCTACTGCGCCAAGGTCTCCATTGAAACCAGCTCCATCCAGTACGAGAACGACGACTTGATGCGCCCCTACTGGGGGGATGACTACGGCATCGCCTGCTGTGTGTCGGCCATGCGCATCGGCAAGCAGATGCAATTCTTTGGGGCGCGGGTCAACTTGGCCAAGTGCCTCCTCTACGCCATCAATGGCGGCCGGGACGAGATCTCCGGCGAGCAGGTGGCTCCTGCTTTCGCCCCCATCACCGCCGATGTCCTGGACTACGACGAGGTGTGGCCGCGCATGGCGCAGATGATGGCCTGGCTGGCCAAAACCTACGTCAACACCATGAACATCATCCACTACATGCACGACAAGTACTGCTACGAGCGCCTGGAGATGGCCCTGCACGACCGGGACGTGCTGCGCACCATGGCCTTTGGGTTGGCCGGCCTGTCGGTAACAGCCGACTCCCTATCCGCCATCAAATACGCGCGGGTACGGGCCATCCGGGATGAGCGGGGCCTAGTGGTGGATTACGCGGTGGAGGGCGACTTCCCCAAATACGGCAACAACGACGACCGAGTTGACTCCATTGCGGTGCAACTGGTGCAGACCTTCATGGCGGAGCTGCGCAAGCACAAGACCTACCGCAATGCCATCCCCACCCAGTCCATCCTCACCATCACCTCCAACGTGGTCTACGGCAAGAAAACCGGCAACACCCCTGACGGGCGGCGCGCAGGTGAACCCTTTGCCCCTGGGGCCAACCCCATGCATGGCCGCGACACCAAGGGGGCGGTGGCCTCGCTGGCTTCCGTGGCTAAGCTGCCCTACGACGACGCCCTGGATGGCATCTCCAACACCTTCTCGATTGTGCCGGCGGCCCTAGGTCGCACAGCCGAGGAGCGGGTTGCTAACCTGGTGGGGCTGCTGGACGGCTACATGCGGGATGGCGGCTTTCACCTCAACGTGAACGTTCTCAACCGCGAGACCCTGCTGCATGCCATGGAGCACCCGGAGCTCTACCCACAGCTCACCATCCGGGTTTCCGGCTACGCGGTGAACTTCATCAAGCTCACCCGCGAGCAACAACTGGATGTGATTAACCGCACCTTCCATCAACACTTCTAAACGACGGCCAGGGGATCCCTGAAGGCTGCCCATACCCAGGGAAAGGGATCCCCCAGCAAGGAGGTTCGATGAGCTATAGCGCTTTGGACTTGGTTAGAGACTACGCGGCAGGACAGCGAGATTTCCAAGGGATCGAGCTGCTCCAGGCCGACCTACAAGGGATCCACCTAGCCGGTGCCGACCTGCGCTCTGCCGACTTCAGCGGGGCCAACCTGGCAGGCGCCAACCTGCGGGGGTGTGATCTCAGCTTTGCCAATTTCAGCGACGCCAACCTATCTGGAGCCGATCTGCGAGGATGCCTGCTTTTCGGCACCGATTTCCGAGGTGCTCTCTTGGAAGGAGCTTTGCTGGATCACGCCGATTTCGATGCCTATACCCATTTCCCAGCGGGCTTTGATCCGAAGGCGCATCGCCTACACAACATCTCGTCAGGTGTCTCCCAGTAGGCCCTTTGGGGTCTTTCCATCGGTTTTCAACTTAAGAAAACCCAGCCCAGGTAAACCCAAAGTCAAAGCCAGGGGGTGGGCAACGTAGCCAGCAATTTGGAAGAAAACCTCAAGATTAATTGATATTTTGCAAAAGCCATTGAGAATAGAAGTTATGGGTACCTCCCTCAACCCCTCGAGGCCGGTGACCGGCCGCATTCACTCGGTTGAAACCTGTGGCACGGTAGATGGGCCAGGGATCCGCTTTGTCATCTTCCTGCAGGGCTGTCCTCTGCGCTGTCTGTACTGCCACAATCCGGACTGTCGGGATCCCAATGCTGGCCAGGTGGTGACAGTGGACTCCCTCATGGCGGAGATCCAGCGCTGCCGCAATTACTACCTCAAAGGCGGGGGAGTAACGGCCAGCGGGGGAGAACCGTTAATGCAGCCCACCTTTGTGGCTGAGATTTTCCGCCGCTGCCACGAGCTGGACTTGCACACAGCGCTGGACACTTCCGGCTACGCGCCCTTGGGAGTGGCTAAGCCAGTTTTGGCCCATACGGATTTGGTGCTCCTTGATATCAAGTCCTATCTGCCGGAGCTCTATCGCAAAGTTACTGGCGTTTCGCTGCAGCCCACTCTCGATCTGGCTCGCTATTTGGATCAGATTCACAAGCCCACCTGGATTCGTTTTGTCCTCGTTCCCGGACTAACGGATCCCGAGGAAAACATTAAGGGATTGGCTGAGTTTGTAGCCACCCTATCCAACGTGGAGCGGGTGGAAGTTTTGCCCTTTCACAAGATGGGGGAATACAAATGGCAGCAGTTGGGATTGCCCTATACCCTCAGCGATGTTCAGCCGCCCACCCCGGAACAGATCAACCACGCTTTGCAGATCTTTCGCGAGCGGGGATTGGTGGCAGTTTAGTTTATCGCTGGAGCGACAGCAACAAAACTAGAGCCAATTCTGACTTGAGCCAGCCTGATCCCAAAGTCATCTCTAAAGTCCTTAGGCTGTCTCCAAGGTAATGCTAAGTTGAACTTAGTTGAACCCAATAGTCTAGCAGCTTGCCAACTCTGGTAGCTCCAAAAATGAGGAGGGATCCCCGGTGGAAGTGCGCGTAACCTACCAAAATGGCGTTCAATTTCAAGCCCAAAGCCGCGGCCATCGCATCCTCAGCGATCAGCCTTTGGACAACCACGGCCAAGATCAGGGAATGACGCCGCCGGAGTGGTTTTTGGCCTCTTTGGGTGCTTGTGTGGGGTTCTATGCCGTCAAGTATTTGGAAGCGCGGCAGTTGGATCCCAAAGGGCTGGAAGTGGTTGTTACCGCAGATAAAGTCGAGCACCCTGCCCGCCTAGACAACATTTGCATTCGGGTGAAAAGTGGGATCCCGCTCGACGAAAAACACCAAAAAGGGTTGGAAAAGGCAGTCGATGCGTGCATCATCCACAACACCCTTACCCATCCCCCAAAAATGACCACTGAGATCCAGGTTCCCGCGCCTGTTGGCGCTTAGCCGGTCAGCAGGCCCATGGAGTCTTGCAGCAATTTCTAACGGTTGCCTCAACTTTTAACCCGTATGGATGTAATTTTGGAGGATCCACCTATGCCTGTCACCAACCTCGAGGAACTGGAAGCTCTGATCCAACAGGTGAAAGCTGCCCAGGCTGAGTATGCCACCTTCACCCAGGAACAGGTGGATCGGATCTTTCACAAAGCTGCCCTGGCCGCCAACAACGAACGGATCCCGCTTGCCAAGCTGGCCGTAGAAGAGACCGGCATGGGCATTGTGGAAGACAAGGTAATCAAAAATCACTTTGCCTCTGAGTACATTTACAACAAATACAAACACGAGAAAACCTGCGGCGTCATCGAGCGGGACGAGAGCTTTGGCTACGAGCGCATTGCTGAGCCGGTGGGGCTTTTGGCAGGTATTGTGCCAGTAACCAACCCCACGTCGACAACAATTTTCAAAGCCCTCATCACTCTAAAAACCCGCAACGCCATCATCTTTGCGCCTCACCCCCGTGCCAAACGATGCACGGCTGCTGCAGCCAAAGTGGTCAAAGAGGCGGCTGAGGCGGCAGGCGCGCCGGTGGGGTTGATTGGCTGGATTGACGAGCCCACGATTGAGCTCTCCCAGGCTTTGATGCAGCATCCTGAGGTGAAGCTGATCCTGGCCACCGGGGGCCCTGGCATGGTCAAGGCGGCCTATTCTTCCGGCCACCCATCTTTGGGGGTGGGGGCAGGCAATACCCCGGCAGTGATCGATGCCAGCGCCGACATCCCCACAGCCGTCAGCTCGATTATCTTGAGCAAGACCTTCGACAACGGCATGATCTGCGCCTCAGAACAGGCGGTGATCGTGGTGGATGCTGTTTACGAGCAGGTCAAGGCCGAATTCCGCCAGCGGGGGGCCTACTTTTTGGATCCGGAACAAACGCAAGCGGTGCGCTGCCTCCTCCTCAAAGACGGCCGCCTCAATCCGGCTATTGTCGGCCAATCGGTGCAGACCATTGCCGCTCTGGCCGGGATCCAAGTACCCGAAGGCACGAAGCTCCTGATTGGAGAAGTGGACAAGGTGGGGCTTGAGGAGCCGTTCTCCTACGAAAAATTGGCCCCTGTTTTGGCCCTCTACCGCGCCAAGGATTTCCACAGCGCTGTCGATATTGCCGTCCAAGTGGTCAATTTCGGGGGGCGGGGCCACACCTCTGTTTTGTATACCGATCCCGCCAATCGGGACGATATTGCCTACTTTGAAAATGCCCTACAAACAGCGCGGGTGCTGATCAACACCCCCTCTTCCCAGGGAGCAATTGGGGATCTCTATAACTTCAGGCTGGATCCCTCGTTAACGTTGGGCTGTGGCACGTGGGGGGGCAACTCCGTCTCGGACAATGTGGGGCCGCGCCACCTGCTCAACATTAAAACGGTGGCCTACCGGCGGGAAAATATGCTCTGGTTTCGGGTGCCGCCCAAGATCTACTTCAAGCCGGGATGTCTACCGGTGGCGCTGCGGGAGTTGGCCGGCAAAAAACGGGCTTTTTTGGTTACCGATAGGCCCCTCTTCGAGCTGGGCGTGCTGCAGGCGGTTACCCGGGTTTTGGACGAACTGCAGATCAAGTGGGATGTCTACCACGACGTGGAGCCGGATCCCACCCTCAGCAACGTCAACCGCGGCCTGGAGCAGCTGCGCCAGTTTCAGCCGGATGTCATCATCGCCGTGGGGGGCGGATCCCCGATGGACGCGGCCAAGGTGATGTGGCTGATGTACGAGCAGCCGCAGGTGGAGTTTGAAGGCCTGGCCACGCGCTTTATGGACATCCGCAAGCGGGTCTACGAGCTGCCGCCGCTGGGGCAAAAAGCCCAACTGGTCTGCATCCCCACCACTTCCGGGACGGGATCCGAGGTGACGCCCTTTGCCGTAGTCACCGACGACCGGGTGGGGATCAAGTACCCACTGGCCGACTACGCCCTCACCCCCAGCATGGCCATCGTGGATCCGGATCTCACCCTGAAGATGCCCAAGAAGCTAACCGCCTACGGCGGCCTCGATGCCCTTACCCATGCCCTGGAAGCCTATGTCTCGGTGATGGCCAGCGAGTTTACCGACGGGCTGGCGCTGCAGGCGATTAAGCTGCTGATGACCTACCTGCCGCGGGCCTACGAGAGGGGGGCCGAAGATCCAGAAGCGCGGGAAAAAGTCCACTACGCTGCCACCATTGCCGGCATGGCCTTTGCCAACGCCTTTTTGGGGGTGTGCCACTCCCTGGCCCACAAGCTGGGATCCACCTTCCACCTGCCCCACGGCCTGGCCAACGCTTTGATGATTACCCACGTCATCCGCTACAACGCCACCGACGCTCCCTTCAAGCAGGCCATCTTTCCCCAATACCGCTACCCCAACGCCAAGCACCGCTATGCCGAGATTGCCGATTACCTGCAGTTGGGCGGGGCCAATGACGATGAAAAGGTCATGCGCCTCATTGAGGCTATCGAGGAGCTCAAGCGGAAGCTGGGGATCCCGGCCAGCATTCGCGAGGCCCTCAGCGAGAGCGAGCAGGCGTTCTACGACCGTCTGGAAGCGATGGCGGAGCAGGCTTTTGACGACCAATGCACCGGCGCCAACCCCCGCTACCCCCTCATCCAGGACATGAAGGAGCTGTACATCTTGGCCTATCGGGGCTGCCGGGTAGAGGCTGCCCTCTACCACCAGCCGGAGCCAGCTCTGGCCTAAGAGCCGCCTTTCTGCTCCCAGCCAAAACGTGACCCCCACCCTGGCAACGGCTATGGCTACGCTGCACCGCCCCGATCCCAGCCTCGACATCTGGAAGGCCAGATCCCACCCCTTAGCTCCCATTTTTCTGCCCCGCTCGGTGGCGGTGGTGGGGGCAACAGAGCGGGAGGGCAGTGTTGGGCGCACGGTCTTGTGGAACCTGATCAGCCACCCGTTTGGGGGCACGGTCTACCCGGTCAACCCCAAGCGGCACCAGGTGTTGGGCATCCGGGCCTACGAGCGGCTTTCCGCCTTGCCCGAGCCGGTGGATCTGGCCATCATCGCCATCCCGGCAGCCGGGGTGCCGGCGGTTATCCAAGAATGCGTCGAGGCCGGAGTCAAGGGGGCCATTGTCCTCTCGGCAGGCTTTAAGGAAATCGGCCCGGAGGGGTTGGCCCTGGAAAAGACCATCCAACAGGCCGCCCGCGGCAAGTTGCGCCTAATTGGCCCCAACTGCCTGGGGATCCAAAACCCCCACACCGGCTTAAATGCCACCTTTGCCGCCCAGATGGCCCGACCCGGCAACGTGGGGTTTATCAGCCAAAGCGGGGCCCTCTGCACTTCAATCCTGGACTGGAGCCTGCGGGAAAATGTGGGCTTTAGCGCCTTCATCTCCCTGGGATCCATGCTGGATGTGGGCTGGGGGGATCTGATCGACTACCTGGGCGAGGATCCCCATACCCACAGCATTGTCCTCTACATGGAATCCATTGGAGATGCCCGCTCCTTCCTATCGGCAGCCCGCGAGGTGGCGCTGAGCAAGCCCATCATCGTCATCAAGGCAGGGCGCACCCAGGCAGCAGCCCAGGCAGCAGCCTCCCACACGGGATCCCTCACCGGCAGCGACGCGGTTTTGGATGCGGCCTTTCGCCGTTGTGGTGTGCTGCGGGTGGATCGCATTGAAGATCTCTTCGACATGGCGGAGGTGCTGGCCAAACAGCCTCGTCCCCAAGGGCCCCACCTCACCATCCTCACCAATGCCGGCGGGCCGGGGGTGCTGGCCACCGACGCCCTCATCCGCGCCGGCGGATCCCTGGCCCAGCTTTCTCCCCAAACCCTGGAGCAGCTCAACCAGATCCTGCCGCCCCACTGGAGCCACGGCAACCCCATCGATATCCTGGGCGATGCCGGCCCGGAGCGCTTTGCCCAGGCGCTGGAAGTGGTGCTGCGGGATCCCGCCAGCCAGGGCTGTTTGGTGATCCTCACCCCCCAAGCCATGACGGATCCCACGGCCACGGCTGAGAAAGTGGTGGAGACCTGGCGGCGCAGCGGATCCCGCCAACCCATCCTGGCCAGTTGGATGGGGGGAGCCCTGGTGGATGCCGGCGAGCAGATCCTCAACCAGGCCGGGATCCCCACCTACCGCTACCCCGACCAGGCGGCGCGGGTGTTTAGCTACTTGTGGCGCTTTAGCGACAACCTCAAGGCCCTCTACGAAACTCCCACTTTGCCCCCTGCAAGAGCGGTCGAGCGGGATAGGGTGCACCAAATCCTCAGCCAAGCCCGGCAGCAAGGTCGCACGCTCTTAACCGAGGTCGAGTCCAAGGAGATCCTAGCCGCCTACGGGATCCCGGTGGTGCCGACGCGGGTGGCAGCAAGTTCGGAAGCGGCGGTGGAAGCTGCTGAGGCCATAGGCTACCCGGTGGTGCTGAAGCTTTACTCCCACACCCTCACCCACAAAAGCGACGTAGGCGGCGTGCAGCTCAACCTGCCCGATGCCGAAGCCGTGCAGCGGGCCTACCAGCAGATCCAGACTAATGTTGCCGAAAAAGCCGGATCCCAGCACTTTCAAGGGGTGACGGTGCAGCCCATGGTTCCCACCAACGGCTACGAGCTGATCCTGGGCAGCAGCGAGGATCCCCAGTTTGGGCCGGTGTTGCTCTTTGGCAGCGGCGGCCAACTGGTGGAGGTGTTTCAAGATCGCTCCATCGGCCTTCCCCCCCTCAACACTACCTTGGCGCGGCGCTTGATGGAGAATACCCTCATCTACAACGCCCTCAAGGGGGTGCGGGGACGCCCAGCCGTCGATCTGGAGGCCCTGGAACAGCTCTTGGTGCGCTTTAGCCAACTGGTGGCCGAGCAGCGGGAGATTAAAGAGATCGATATCAATCCGCTGCTGGCTTCCAGCGAGGGCCTGCTGGCTTTGGATGCCCGCGTCATTTTGCGAACCGAGCAGGATCCCCAGGTGCCCTTGGCCATCCGCCCCTATCCCACCCAGTACATCTGGAGCTTCCGGGACGGCATCACCATTCGCCCCATTCGCCCTGAAGACGAGCCTTTGGTGATCGATTTTCACCGCCACGTCTCCGATTACAGCGTCTATCTGCGCTACTTCCACCCGATCAAATACAGCGCCCGCATCGCCCACGAGCGCCTTACCCGCATTTGCTTTAACGATTACGACCGCGAGATTGCCTTAGTAGCAGAAAAACAGGAGCCAGAGGCCAATCGCGTCAGCGGGACGAAGTCCTTAATCCTCGGCATCAGCCGCCTCTCCAAAAAACACGGCCTCCCTCAGGAAGCGGAGTTTGCCCTCTTGGTGGCGGATCCCTACCAAAGACAGGGGATCGGCACGGAGCTCTTGACCCGCCTCATTCAGGTGGCCCGCTGCGAAGGGATCCAGCGCCTGGCCGGCGAGGTGCTCAGCGAAAACGAGGGCATGCGCCGCCTGTGTAGGCGCTTGGGGTTCCAGTTGCTCCCCTCCCCAGAGGATCCCGGCCTCCTCAGGGCCACGTTGGATCTTGCTGCCGATGCAGCGCTCCCCACGCCCTGCCTAGGGAGCCCTGGCTCTAAAAACGGTTTACCGACCGGCTTACCGTAGAATAGATCCCTGACGCCCAACCTTCCCGCGCCTTTGGGGAGAGGGGTTGGGGGTGAGAAGCTTTTGGGGATGGCTGTGAACAGATTACCCATCGCGGTGGGCTGGTCGGCGAGAGTGGGGCGGTGGCTGGGGCTGGGATCCCTGCTCCTGGGACTTCTGCTGGGGCTGGGTGGCTGCGGCGGCGGGGCGGGATCCCAGGGGGAAGTGAGGATTCTGCTAGCTTCTTTTGCAGTGACCCGCGATGCCTACCGGCAGATCATCCCTGCCTTTGAGGCCTACTGGCTGGCCCAGACCGGACAACGGGTGCGTGTAGAAAGCAGCTACGCTGGCTCGGCAACGCAAGCGCGGGCGGTCATCGAGGGGCTGGATGCCGATGTGGTGGCCTTGGCCCTGGGCCTGGATGTGGAGCGCATCGTGGCTGCCGGCCTGATTCGGCCGGGTTGGGAAAGTCGCACACCCAACCAAGGGATCGTCACCCGTTCAGTGGTGGTGATGGTAACGCGGGAGGGCAACCCCCACGATATCCGCTCCTGGACGGATCTGGCTCGGCCCGGCTTGCAGGTGGTTACTGCCAACCCCAAAACCTCCGGGGGTGCCCGCTGGAACTTTTTGGCCCTCTGGAGCGCTGTCCCTGAGCCGCAGGCCCTAGCCTTCACTACTCAGGTCTACAAAAACGTCCGCGTCCTGCCGCGGGACTCGCGGGAGGCTACGGATGTCTTTTTCCAAAAAGGGCAGGGGGATGCCCTACTCACCTACGAACATGAGGTGATCCTGGCGGGCTTGCGCGGCCAGCCCTTGCCCTACGTGGTGCCGGATCCCAACATTTCCATCGACAACCCGGTAGCGGTGGTGGATGCCAACGTAGACCGCAAGGGCACCCGCGCCGTGGCCGAAGCCTTTGTGGACTATCTCTTTACGCCCGAGGCGCAGCGGGCCTTTGCCAAGGTGGGTTTTCGGCCAGTGGAGCCCACGGTGGCGCAAGAGTTTGCCTGGCGTTACCCTCCTGTTGAGAAACTGGTAACCGTTGCCGACCTAGGCGGCTGGGAGACAATCCAAAACCGCTTCTTTGCCGATGGGGCTTTGTTCGATCGCATTCAAGCCGAGTTGTAGGGAGGCTCCCTTGTTTTGGATTCCCATTCAAGTTATTCTGGGAGCTGTATCAACGGTTTGTTGACAGGTTTACCGTAGATTAGGTGGGCGTTTAACTTCCCTCAACCTTTTGAGAAGACTCAGCCGGCAACCAATCCAGCAACTGCTCAGGCAAACCACTAGCTAGGCAGAGCCTATGGGCATCACCATTGCAGGGGTATCGAAGCGTTTCGGCGAGTTTCAGGCGCTCTACCCTACCGATCTCACCATCCCCACGGGATCCCTAGTGGCTTTGTTGGGGCCGTCGGGTTCTGGCAAATCTACCCTGCTGCGCCTGATTGCCGGCCTGGAGAAGCCAGACACGGGGCGGATTTTCCTCACCGGGCGGGATGCCACCCACGCCAGCGTCCAGGAGCGCAACGTCGGCTTTGTCTTCCAGCACTACGCCCTGTTTAAGCACATGACGGTGCGGCAGAACATTGCCTTTGGCCTGGAGATCCGCAGGCTGCCAAGAGCTGAAATTCGGGCACGGGTGGACGAGCTGCTGGAGCTGGTGCAACTGTCGGGGTTTGGGGATCACTACCCCTCCCAGCTTTCGGGGGGGCAGCGGCAGCGGGTGGCCCTGGCCCGTGCTCTGGCGGTGGAGCCGCAGGTGTTGCTTTTGGATGAGCCCTTCGGAGCCCTGGATGCCAGGGTGCGCAAGGAGCTGCGCCAGTGGCTGCGGCGCCTACACGACGAGGTGCATGTCACCACCGTCCTGGTTACCCACGACCAAGAAGAGGCTATGGAGGTGGCCGACCAAATTGTGGTCATGAACCAGGGGCGGATCGAACAGGTGGGATCCCCTGCCGAGATCTACGACCATCCGGCCACCCCCTTTGTCATGAGCTTTATTGGCCCGGTCAACGAGCTCTCGCCCTGCTCCGTATTATCCTGCCAGCTCCCTGAAGCGCAGGCCGGCCCGCATCGGCTTTTCTTGCGCCCCCATGATGTCCAAATCGAGCTCAGCCCCACCAGCAGCGGTGTCTCGGCTTGGGTCAGAGAGATCATCCACCTAGGGCGGGAGATCCAGGCGGAGCTGGTCTTGAGCGATGGCGGATCCCTTTGGGCCCACCTTAGCCGCGAGCAATACACCAACCAGCCCCTGCACATTGGGCAGCAGGTTTACGTGCGCCCCAGGGTAATCAAAGCCTTCCCCATCAAGAAAACGGAAATGACAGCCATGGCGGTGGGAGCTTAGGGAACCTTGCTGCAGGCGGTGTTTCCAGTGTCTTGGCCCTGGTGGCTGACCCTAGGCTATCTCTTCCTGATGCTGGTCTTGCCACTAGCTGCCTTGGTTGCCAAGGCCAGCACCTTGGGCTGGGCAGAGTTTTGGCGGATTGCCACCGATCCCCTGGCCCTCTCTGCCTATGAGGTTACTTTTGTAACCGCCTTGCTGGCGGCCTTAGTGAACGGTGTGATGGGCACTCTAACCGCCTGGGTGTTGGTGCGCTACGCCTTCCCTGGGAAAAAGCTCCTCGAGGGGTTGATTGATCTGCCCTTTGCCCTGCCCACGGCTGTGGCCGGCCTCACCCTGGCGACCGTCTACAGCAGCAACGGCTGGATAGGATCCCTGCTGGCTCCCTTGGGAATCCGCATTGCCTTTACCCGCTGGGGGGTGGGGGTAGCAATGCTGTTTATCTCTTTTCCCTTTGTGGTGCGGACCGTGCAGCCGGTGCTGCAGGAACTGGAGCCGGATGTGGAGGAAGCTGCCTGGAGCTTGGGCGCCTCCCGCTGGCAGACCTTTCGCCGAGTGGTACTGCCGCAAATTCTGCCGTCTATCCTAACAGGGGTGGCTCTGGGGTTTTCTCGCGCTGTCGGTGAGTATGGCTCCATCGTCATTATTGCCGCCAGCATTCCCTTCCAGGATTTGATTGCGGCGGTGCTGGTCATCCAAAGACTGGAACAGTACGACTACGCCGGCGCCACGGTGATTGGGACGGTGATGCTGGTGATCTCCTTCCTGTCGCTGGCGGTGATTAACCTTCTGCAAGGCTGGGCAAGTCGCCATGAGACCTAAGGGAGTTGCCGAGGTTCAAGGGAAGCCACCCGCCAACCCTTGGCTGGCTGGCCTGCTGATTGGGATCGTCTTGCTCTATGTGGGGCTGCTCATCGGGATCCCCCTGGTGAATGTCTTCTACCAGGCGTTGCGGGAAGGGATCCCCAGTTTTTTTCAGCACCTGGGGGAGCGAGAGTTTCTCAGCGCAGCCCGCTTGACTTTGCTAACTGCCCTAGTTGTCGTGCCTCTCAATACTCTTTTTGGCCTCTGCGCTGCCATAGCGCTAGCACGCCGCCGCTTTCCAGGGCGGGCCTTGCTGCTTAGCCTCATTGACCTGCCCTTTTCCATTTCGCCGGTAGTAGCCGGCCTGATGCTGGTGCTGATCTTTGGCCGTCAAGGTTGGCTGGGATCCTGGAACCTGCGGGTCATTTTTGCGTTTCCAGGCATTGTGCTGGCCACGGCTTTCATCACCTTGCCCTTTGTGGTGCGGGAAGTATTGCCGGTGCTGGAAGAGGCCGGCACTGAGGAAGAAGAAGCCGCCAAAACTCTGGGGGCCAATTCCTGGCAGATCTTCTGGCGGATTACCCTGCCCAACATCCGCTGGGGCCTCTTGTATGGAGTCATCCTCACCAATGCTCGCGCCATGGGGGAGTTTGGCGCTGTGGCGGTGGTCTCGGGCAACATCGTTGGGCGCACCCAAACCCTGCCTCTGTTTGTGGAAGATGCCTATCGCAGCTATGCCACAGGATCAGCCTATGCAGCCGCGGTGGTGCTTTCTTTGCTGGCGGTGGTGACCCTAGTGGCCAGGGAGCTGCTGGAGCGGGGATCCCCTTCCCGTCGCATCTTTTAGGTTCCCTCTCTCTCTAGGGAGAAAGGTCGGGGGTGAGGAGCTCCGGCAGCGGTACCCCAGTTCCCCCCAGGCCGCAGTAGCCGCGCGGGTTTTTGGCGAGGTACTGCTGGTGGTAGTCTTCGGCGTAGTAGAACTCTGGAGCCTCCAGGATCTCAGTAGTGATGGGGCCGTAGCCGTGGGCGCTCAGGACTTGCTGGTAGAGGTCGCGGGTTTTTTCCGCCAGCTCCCGCTGGGTCTGGGAATAGACGTAGATGCCGGAGCGATACTGAGTGCCCACATCATTGCCCTGGCGCATCCCCTGGGTGGGATCGTGGTTTTCCCAAAACACTTTCAAGAGCTGGAGGTAGCTAATCTGGCTGGGATCGTAAACCACCCGCACCACCTCGTTGTGGCCAGTCAAGCCGGTGCAGACCTCTTCATAGGTGGGGTTGGGAGTATACCCGCCCGCATAGCCCACTGCAGTGGTGAACACCCCAGGCAACTGCCAAAACCTGCGCTCCGCTCCCCAGAAGCAGCCCATGCCAAACATGGCTAGCTCCATCCCCTCGGGAAAAGGGGGCTTCAGGGGCGTGCCCTTGACGTAGTGCCGGTTAACGATTGCCATTGGCTCGGAGCGGCCCGGCAAAGCCTCCTCCGGGGTAGGCAGGGTCAGTTTCTTGCTCAGTTTGCCGAAACCAAAGAGCGCCATGGCGGCAGCCCGATACATTTGTTAACGCCTACCAGCCTAGCGTAGATAGCCGCTGTTGTCTCAAGGGAGCGGCTTAGGGACTTTAGACTGCCAGCTCCACAACCACAGGGGCATGGTCGCTGGGCTTTTCTACCCGCCGCGGCTCGACGTCGATCCAGCAAGCCGTAGCTTTGTCCTGAAGCAGGGGGGAAAGGTAGAGGTGGTCAATGCGCCAGCCCCGATTCTTCTGGAACCCCCCGGCCCGGTAGTCCCACCAGCTAAAATGCCCAGGGTCCGGGTTAAACTTGCGAAAGGCATCCTCAAAGCCCAAAGCCAGGATCTCCCGTAGGGCCTGCCGCTCCGGCTCAGAGGCCATGATTTCTCCGGCTTTGCCGGGATCGTAGATATCCCGATCTTCCGGGGCGATGTTGAAGTCGCCACAGAGCAGAATAGGCTGCCCCTGGTCGAGGGCCACCTGGAGGTAGTCTTTCAGGCAGGCCAGCCAGCGCAACTTGTAGGCGTACTTGTCAGATCCCACCGCCTCGCCATTGGGCACGTAGAGGTTGAGGATGCGGATGCCGCGGTAGAGGCCGCCGATAAGCCGCTTTTGCTCATCCAGCTCTGCGGCTGCCGGCAGCAGGGCAGCAAAGCCCCGCTCCACCTTTTCCGGCACCTCCCGGCTGATGAGGGCAACGCCGTTGTAGGCTTTCTGCCCGTACACCTCCACATGAAAGCCCCGCTCTTCGAAGGGGGCACGGGGAAACTCCGCATCCGCCACCTTGGTCTCCTGCAGGCAGAGCACATCCAGGGATCCCTGCTTGTCCAGCCAGGCCAAAACCTGGGGCAGGCGGCTGCGGATGGAGTTGACATTCCAGGTGGCTACTCGCATCCCAGAAGGTTCTCTCAAGCCACAAGCTTAGCTAGGCCCAGGGGGCGGATCCCTTGCGGCGAAACCTCGACCCGGTAGGGCAGCACCTCAACTCCCGCCTGCAGGGCCTGGTGAAACAGACGGGCATAGCGAGGATCCCGTTCTGCTCCGGGGGCAAACTCGGTGCAGTCGGCGCGGTTAATCCAATACAGCAGCAGAGCCCGCTGACCCTGTCGGCGGATCTCCATCAAGTCTTCCAGGTGTTTTTGACCGCGAGTCGTCACCGTATCGGGAAAAAGGGCACAGGAGCCAACAGCCCAGGTTGTATTTTTAACCTCCAGGTAGGCACAGCCGCCCGGCCCCTCCAAAAGAAAGTCCATCCTGCTTTTGCCCCAGACCACTTCCCGCCGCCAGCAGGAAAACTGAGCCAGTTGAGGAAACCAGCCCTGCTGCAGCCCCCATTCCACTAGGCGATTGGGTAGGCCAGTGTCCACACCTCCCCCACTTGGATCATCTCCCAGGTGTAGGCCAGCTTGCGCCTGGGATCGGGGTGATAGGAGAGGCAAACGGGTGCCCCCACCTGGCAAACTCCCGTCATCGGGCCGGTGTTGGGGCAGTGGGCAGTTACCTGTTGCCCATTTTCCAGCTCCACCTCGGCAAAGAAGCGCTTGCAGCGGCCGCGCAACACGCCTTTGAGTAGGGGAATGGGGAAACGATAGGGTGGCGGGCCCTCCTGCCCAGGCATCTGCAAGTGCCCTCCAGCTAAGTATTTTTTCTTTAGGATTTTGGAAGTCTTCCAGGGGGGAGCGATCTTCTACGCTAGGGTAATGGCGTAAGCTAGGGCTCTCATGGGCCGATGCCTTGCTCCCCTGATTTTAATATCCTACCTTCTCTATCCTTCTCTATCCCTTGGCCAAAACTTGGAGAAGACAACTCGAATGTTGCGTCTTGACCCTGACCCTGGCTTTCAGCTTCCGGAGCCTTTTCAGGACAACCGCGGGCGCGTAGCCATCTTCATTGACGGGGCCAACCTCTTCTATGCTGCCCTGCAGATGGGCATTGAGATTGACTACACCCGCCTCCTGAAGACGCTCACCGGCCGTTCTCCCCTTCTGCGCTCCTTTTTCTACACCGGCGTCGACCGCAACAACGAAAAGCAGCAGGGGTTTTTGCTCTGGATGCGCCGCAATGGCTTCCGTGTGGTTACCAAAGAGCTGACCCAACTGCCCGATGGCTCCAAGCGGGCCAATCTAGATGTGGAAATCGCTGTGGACATGTTGTCGCTGGTGCGCTGGTACGAGACGGCGGTGCTGGTAAGCGGCGACGGGGACTTGGCCTATGCTGTCAATGCCGTCAGCTACCAGGGAGCACGGGTAGAGGTGGTTAGCCTGCGCTCTATGACCAGCGATCAGCTCATCAACTTGGCGGATCGCTACATCGACCTGGAATCCATCAAGGACTACATCAAGAAAACCAACCGTTCTTCCTATCTCTACCGAGGGGGAGTTAGCAACGACGAAGAGGACGAGGGCTAGAGCCCTAGGAGGCCCACCACTCCCCAGCCCTCCTGCCATTCTAGGCAAATGCCCACCTGGCTTCCTAGCCCCTCTGCTGGGAAGCTAGGTGTTTTCCGTATGGGTTACTCACCTCCTAGCCCCCCTGTCCATTCAGAAATTACAATGGGGCATCTAGCTCATTAGTGTTCCAGGATCTCTCTTTCCATGAGCTACTTGGTTATCGACACCGAGGGCAATAAGCTTAAAGAGATTGCCATTGTCGACAGCAGCGGTAAGCTTGTTTACCACGCCCATACCCAGGAATACTCGCCTGGCCACCCCCAGCCCAAGCCTTTAGCCCAGATTGTTGCGGACCTACGGCGTTTGGCCCAAGGTAAAACCCTCGTTTTCCACCACGCAGAGCACGACCTAAAAATCCTTAAACAAGCCTTTGAGCAAGCTAACCAAAAGTGGCTTTCTAACCCCGTTTTTTGCACTTGGCTAGCTGCCAAGGAATGTTTCCCCAACCTCCCCAGCTACAGTCTAGAGTATCTTAGCAAACATCTTGGTATCCAACTGGAGAGCGGCTATTTCAACTCCAAACTGGCCCACGACGCCAGCTACGATGCTCTTTTTACCTATCACCTCTATCGCCACCTCACCCACGCTCAGCTCAAAGCTCAGAATATTCCCAACCCCTTTGCCAGCAGTAGAGTTGACAATCCCTTTCAGAGTTACCCCGACGAGGCTACCATCTATCAGCCTCAGTACCAGCAGCTCACTGCCACCCTACAGGACATCCAACGGGATCCCAACCACCAGAGCCGAGGGGTTGTCTTACTGGGTGAACCTGGATCCGGCAAGACTCACCTAATCATGCGGGTGGCCCAAAACCTCCTGCGCCACAACCGTCTCCTGTTTATCCCTCAGCCCACCCATCCCGACAACATCTACCACCACATCTACAGCCACACCCTGGAATCCCTGCGAGAACGGGTAGATGCCCATCACCACACCCAGCTCGACTACTTGATTGCCAAGAGCTTTGTGGAAATCTTGAAAACCTTCCCCCAAACCTCAAAAACTGAAGAGCTTCTCTCCCTTCTCACGGCGGATCCCCTCAACCTCTTTCATCGCCTAGGAGCAGAAGGCAGCGAGCGTCGTCGTCAGCAATGGCAAGCCATTGAAAAACTGGTTCTGCGCTGGTGGGCAGAGCAAAACTTCCTTACCGGTTCCACCGAAAACATTCTCAAGGGCATCATCAAATACTGCAGCTACAGGGATCCCAACCGCCGTCACCAGATCATCCGCTGGCTCAGCGGTACCGACCTGGATCCTGAAGAAACCAACTTGATTGGGTTGCCCCCTTGGAGTGCAGATCTGGATCGCAACACCTTTGCCCTAGAAGGGATGAAAGTCATCGGCAGGCTTTCGCTGCTCGACCAGCCCCTGATCATTGTCTTCGACCAATTGGAGGCTCTGGGCCGAGAGGAAAATCGAGATATCCTTCTCAACTTTGGCGATGCTCTAAAAGAGCTTTTTACCCGTATTCCCAACAGTCTGTTTGTCCTTAATTTGTTTCCTGATCGTTGGCAACATTTCCAAACCCAATTTGACCGGGCTACCGTCGATCGCCTCTCCCAAACCGTCCTCTCCCTAGATCTCCCCTCTCTTCCCCAGCTTCAAGCCCTTCTCCAGAGCCGCCTGCCTTCAGGGATCCACCTCCAAGCTCTCTTTACCGCCGATGACCTAAGCGATATTCTTGGCCAACCCTCCATCCGGGCCATTCTCAACCGGGCCTCAGCCTACTATCGCCACTACATCAACGGGATCCCTCTCCCTCCCCAGGTGCAAGTTGTACCCACTGCCAGCAATCTAGCCGCCCGTGTCCAGCGGCTCGAAACTGAGCTGCAAACCCTCAAACAACTGCTCATCCCCCTTCTGCCTGCCCACGGCCCCTCCATCGTTCTATCTCCACCCCTTCGGGATCCCAGCCCATCTGCCGATCTTGTTGAGACGCTGGATCCCTATCTCCGCACCACTGAGGCTCAGCTCCGCGCCGCCTATCCCCAAGAGGCGATCATCGACAGCACAGCTGATATCGGCAAATTGCGCACCATCGTCAATGCCCTGCAAGGGATCCATCCCCTCCCCATGAGCACCCTGAAGCTGGGCAAACGCAAGCTTCCAGATCACCTCTATTTCCCCAGCCAAAAGCGGGTGATCGCCTTTATCCAAGTGGGTCCCAGCAGCATGTATGGACAGCTCAATAACTTCAACCAATTGGTGATTGCTCACCCTGAGCTTCAGTTTCTTTTGCTACGGGATGCCCGCCTCAAGCCTCCTTCTCCAACAGCTACCGCCACCCAAGCGGCCTTGGCTGCCCTCAACAACAGCCCTAATGGCAAGTATGAGCTGCTCACCAAAGAGGATCGCATTCACCTGGAGCTGATGTACAGAATGATCACCGACATCCAAAACCGCGACTTGGAGCTAGACCTGACCTCAGCCGTTCGGTACTATCTTGAGCATAGGGATCCCCCCCTTATCGCCTGGATCCTAGGCCGTGCCTAAGCCTTCCCTGAACTCTCTCCCATTCAGTTGAGGGCTTAGTGGAACTTCGAGGTGGAAGGGATTGCTTGCAGCAGGTAAACGGGGTTAAGGGGGGAAAAGCGAGTGCCCTCAGCCAAGGCCGTGGAGCGGGAGATCTGGACATGTTCCACTCGCACCTGCCAGCCCTGTGAGCGCAGCCACTGCAGGGTTTCGCTGCAGGTTTCTAGGGTGGCGAAGTTGGCCACCAGGATCCCTCCAGGCCGTAGGCGGGGCGCCACTGTGGGCAGGAGCTGGGGGATCCCCTTTCCACCTCCTCCCAGCAACACCCGATCCGGATCCGGCAGGTCAGCCAGCACCTGAGGCGCTGCCCCTGGGATTACCTGCAGGTTTTCCAGACCAAAGCGTTGGCGGTTGCGCTGGATGAGACAAATGCCCATGGCGTTGCGCTCGATGGCATAGACCTGGAGCTGGGAAGAGAGGCGGGCGATCTCCACAGCCACTGAGCCCGTGCCAGCCCCGATATCCCACACCACCCCCTGTCGCGGCAATTGCAAGGCTCCCAGGGTGAGGAGGCGGATGGGCTGCTTGGTGATTAGGCCGGGCTGGTCGGGAAAGGTGTGGAACTGGTCGTCCGGGATCCCAACCAAAGGCCAGCGACTGGGATCCGGTTCCGGCTCAACGCGCCGCAGCACCACCAGGTTAGGGCTGGGGAAGGCAGAGTTCTCCCCTTCCTGCAGGGGCACGATCTGCTCCTGGGGGGATCCCAGTTGGCTGCACACCCAGGCCTGGTAGCGCACTGGCAGCCGCAGGTCGGCAATGAACTGGGCCAAGCTGGCTGGTGTGTGCTCTGGATCGGTGAGCACTACAATTACAGGGGATCCCTGTTTGAGAACGGGTTCCAACTGCTCCATTCCCCGCCCATGTAGGCTGAGGATAGTGGCCTCCTGCCAGGGGATCTGTAGGCGGTTGAGGGCCAACTGTACCGAGCTCACCTGGGGATAAAAAGCCAACTGCTCCCTCGGGAAATACTGGGTCAGCAGGCGCCCAATCCCAAAAAACAGCGGATCCCCGCTGGCCAACAAGACCAGAGATCCCTGCGCTAGCTCCTGCTGCAGAAGCGGGATCCAACTTTCCACTGGCCCGGTCAGGGGGATCTTGCGGGCTGGATGGTCAGCAAAGTGCTGGAGTAGGCTAGGAGGCCCGGCCAGGACTTTGGCCTGCGAAAGGGGTGGGATCCCCCAGGAAGCCACCGAGCCATCTCCGGCTACCCCTACAACTGCAAGCTGAGGCAACTGGCTCGCCATCTAGCGTTCGACAGGCGGGTGTACTGGCGTATGGGGTTTCCTGCATTTCTATCGCGGCGAGATTCCTGGATGGCCTTCCCAGCTCGTCCCCAATTCTAGTCCCGGCGGGCAGCCAGCAGCAGGGCATTGACAATGGCGGCAGCCACCGGGGATCCCCCTTTACGGCCCTCCACCCGAATCTGGGGAACCTCTGTCTGGGCCAAGGCTTGTTTTGCCTCTTCTACTGCCACAAAGCCCACCGGCACCCCAATCACCAGGCTGGGCCGGACCCGCTGCGCCCGAATCTCTCTCACTAGCGCTAGCAGGGCTGTGGGCGCGTTGCCGACAACAAAGATTGCCTCTGGGTAGCAGCGGGCCACCTTGATCATCCCTTGAGCGGTGCGGGTTTGCCCCACCTCGAGGGGCTCTTCCACCCAGTCCAAGGCGCAGTGGAGCGGAATCCCCTGGGCCTGCAGACCAGCTTGGATCCCGGCGGCTACCATCCTCACATCCACCACCACTGGTCGTTTTTGCCGCAGAGCTGCCAGCCCCGCCTCAACCGCCGTGGGGCTGAACACAAAGCGATCCCGGAGCTCGAAGTCAGCAGTGGCGTGGATAGCGCGGCGCACGATCTCATAGGGGATCCCCTGCCAGGGGTGGGGGCCGATCTCTTGGTCAATCTGGCGAAAGCTGGCTGCTGTAATCGGGTCTATCCAGGCCGTCTCGTCGGTTTTCTCGCTCATCGAATCTGCAAGTAGAGCTCAAGCGAAGACTGCTGGCGGGCGGAAGCTGGGCGGAACCTCTAGTCCCCAAAACGCCCCGTTAGTCCACTCTAGACGCTCCGAAGAAGCGGCCATGATTGGTCTATTCTGGTGGAGGTGGCTTGTTCGCTCCTTCCTTGCACACACCCAACTCCCTTTCTATTCCCTCTGTGCCCGGATCCCTGTCTCCCCCGTTCCATCTAGTCGACAGCAGGGATCCCCTCTCGGGCCTGCCTCGCTACGGCCACTCTCAAACCTGGCTTTGGCGCGGCTGGCCGGTTCACTTCACCTACACTCCTAGTCGCGCCCAAACTCCTGCAGGCCAGGTAAACTTGGTGGCAGCGCCGGCTCTTTTAATCCACGGCTTTGGCGCCTCCGTCGGCCACTGGCGCCACAACATCGTCCCTCTAGGATCCCAGCGCCCTGTCTACGCCCTTGACTTGCTGGGATTTGGCAAGAGCGCCAAGCCGGAGATCGCCTACAGCGTCGATCTCTGGGTGGAGCAGGTGTACGAGTTTTGGCGCGTCCACATCCGCCAGCCTATGATCCTGGTTGGCCACTCCCTTGGCGGGTTGGTGGGGGTGATTGCGGCTGCCCGCTATCCCCAGATGGTGAGGGGCCTATGCTTGATTAGCTGCGCCGACGGGCCCCATCCAGAAGAACTGCCCCCTCCCTGGGATGCCCTAGTGCGAGCTTTCTGCGAGGGGATCCTGGCGCTGCTGGGCCCTCACCTCTTTAATTGGCTGCGACAGACTAAGGTGCTGCGGGCTTGGATCAAGAACGTCTACAAGCGCGATGAGCAAGTGGACGATGAGCTGGTGCGGATCTTCCAAACGCCAGCTTTTGACCCAGGAGCAGCCCACGTGTTCTTGGACAGCCTCAGGGCCATCCTCTGCCGCCCCTTCGATAGCCCCAAGCGGCTGCTGCCCACCCTCAAAATGCCCATTCTCCTCCTCTGGGGTCAAGAAGATCCGGCGGTACCTAGCTTTTTGGCGGATCAGTTCAAGCGCTGGCAGCCAGCTCTTACGTTGGTGAAGCTACCGGGGGTGGGTCACTGCGCCCACGACGAGCTGCCTCACTGGGTCAACATCCTCATCGGCGAGTGGGCCGCCAGCCTGGAGACATGTACCAGACTGCCGCGCCGTCCGGCCAGGGATCCCTTCCTGGCCTAGCTAGATCACTGGGGGAGGATGTCAATCTTGCTGCTCGATGGGCAGCTGCAGAACTATCCTCCTGAAAGTGGGATGGCAAGAAGTATGTCAGGATGGAAGAGTGCAGCTTTGTAGCCTAGAGGAGGCCGCTTCCTTTTCCTGGAGCAGCAAGATGGCAGTTTACGAGGGGAATTTTACGCAGACAGGCGATCTGCGTCTAGCTATCGTCATCAGTCGGTTTAACGATTTGATTGTGGGCAAGTTGTTGGAGGGGTGCCAGGATGCTCTGAGGCGGCATGGCCTGGATGTCAGCCCCGAGAGTCGCCAGGTGGACTACTACTGGGTGCCTGGCAGCTTTGAGGTGCCGCTGGTGGCCCACCAACTGGCCCAGTCCCGCCGCTACGATGCCATCATCTGCCTGGGGGCGGTGATCCGAGGGCAGACCCCCCACTTTGACTATGTGTCGGCAGAGGTGGCCAAGGGGATCGCGGCAGCAGGCTTTCGCACTGGCGTGCCGGTCATTTTCGGGATCCTCACGGCGGACACCCTGCAGCAGGCGCTGGAGCGAGCCGGGATCAAAAACAACAAAGGCTGGGAGTACGCCATGAGCGCCCTGGAGATGGCTACGCTCATGCGTCAAGTGGCTCCCCTTCTCCAAGAAAGTAGAAACGGCGCTGGCCCTCGTCCCCCCTTGCCTGGGGCAGCAGAAGCCCTGCAAGCAGGGGCAAGCTGGGAGAGTGCTGCCTACTGACGGCGGGTAAGCCGCGTCAGCACCTCGTTAGAGCGCTGCACGAAAGCCCGCGCCGCTGCTGGGTCGAAGCTTTTCTGGGTAATCAGCGCCAGGTCATAGATGTGGTTGCAGATAAGATTGACCAGCTCCGGATCCCGGCCCTCCTCGGCTAAAGCTTGCAGGTTCTGAATGAGGGGATGGGCAGTGTTGACCACTAAGGTGTGTTCTTCCAAAAACTCCATCGGCTTCTGTTGCAGGATGGCATTGAGCTCCTGCAAGCGCCGCAGGGTTTCCGGCAGCAGGATCATGGCCGGCACAGACTCGGACTTAAGGGCCTCAGCCTTGATCTGCAGCTTTTCTTTCCCCAGCGCCTGACGGAAAAGATCTACTAGCTTTTCACTACGGGTTTTCTGAGTTAGGGGATCGACAAGCTCAGCAGCTTTGTCTTTGTTGATCAGGGCTTCATCCAACTCCGAGTCCACCCGCTTAAATTGGATCCCCTCTTCGCGATACTCTCGCTCCAGGAAGCTGCTGAAATGGCTGTCGATCCAGCTATCTAGCATGATGACCTCTAGGCCCTGGGAGCGGTGCAGGTCAATGTAGGCGCTCTGGGCTGCCTCGTCCGTGGCGTAGTAAACCCGCTTGTTCTGTTTCTCTCGCGTGCGCTCTAGGTATTCCTTGAGGGTCACGTACTCGGGTTTGTCGGCAGGGGATCCGGCAACTCGGAAGATGAGAATGTCCTTAATCTGGGCAAAGAATTTGTCGCTATTCATTGCCCCAAATTTCATAAATAGACTGATATCGGGCCAGACCCTGACGTACTTTTCGTAGTCTTCTCGGTAGAGCTCGTTGAGGCGATCCGCCACCTTTTTGGCTATGTGATCCCCAATGCGCCTGACAGTGCGGTCATTCTGCAAAAAACTGCGGGAGACGTTGAGAGGAATATCGGGACTGTCGATGGCGCCGCGAAGGGGCAGGAGGAACTTAGGGATAACTTCCTCGCAGTTATCCTGGACAAAAACTTGGTTGCAAAACAGTTTAACTTGGCCCTTGGTGGGATCGATGTCCGGGCGCAGCTTGGGGAAGTAAAGGATCCCTTGCACAATGAAAGGATAGTCCGTGTTGATGTGAACCCAGAAGTGGGGATCTTCCTGGAAGGGATACAGGTAGCGGTAAAACTCCAGGTAGTCCTCGTCTTTGAGCTCTGAGGGAGAAATCTTCCAGAGGGGCTTTTGCCGGTTGATAACTTCTCCATTGAGCTTGATGGGAACGGGAATAAAATCGCAGTACTTGCGCACCAATTCGCGGATGCGACTTGGATCCAGGTACTCCTCGCTATCGGGGGTTAGGTACAGCGTGACGGTGGTGCCGATAGCAGAGCGCTGGGAATCCGAGAGGGTAAAATTGGGGCTGCCGTCACAGGACCATTTCACAGGGGTGCTGCCGGGCTGGTAGGAAAGGGTGTCGATCTCCACCCGCTGCGCCACCATAAAGGAAGAATAAAAACCTAGGCCAAAGTGGCCGATGATCACCTGGTCAGCACCCTTGTCTTTGTACTTTTGAATAAACTCTTCAGCGCTGGAAAAGGCCACTTGGTTGATATATTTTTTCACCTCTTCGGCAGTCATGCCGATGCCAGTGTCGCTTACGGAGAGAGTCTTTGCCTCTTTGTTAAGCGCAATAACAATCTCTGGTTCTGGAGGCTCCGTCACTTCGCCGGCCAGCTTGGCCATTTTCAGCTTGGCAATAGCATCAGCAGCGTTGGAGATCAGCTCCCGCAAAAAGATCTCGCGATCCGAGTAGAGAAACTGCTTGATGATGGGAAAAATATTTTCCGTGTGGACAGTGATGGCTCCTTGTTCCAAGACGGCCATAGGCAGCTTGTCACTCGAACCAGCTTAGTTCCAATTTACCAAGAAGACTGAGCCTCAAGCCTTGCCCACTACTATGCATGACCTTCGCAGGCCCCAGTAGAGCGGCCTTGTGCTCTGCCGTTTAGGGCAGCAGGGCAATAAATCTGCACTCAAACCAGCTGGCCCTAGAGGCTCTGAGCTTGGTTCCTACCGAGGGTAAGCTGCTCCACCCAATCTTGACCTAGGCGAATGGTGACGTCGGAGTTGAGAACTCCCGTGGACTCCACCCGCACCTCTCCTAGCCCAATGGCAGCGCGAACCTGCCTAGCCCCCTCCCGGTCCCCACTTTGGGCAAGGATCTCGGTGCGCGGCAACACCTGGGGGCTATCCTCGACGGCAAAAGCTTGGGCATAGCCCTGTCTAACCAGTTCTTGCACCATGCGGCGGGCCATCCCCGGCTTGCCGGTAGCGTTTTGCACGGCTATGCGCAGGTGTTGCGGCGGGATGGGGGTTACTTCCGCCTCTAGGCCAAAATGGGTGGCGGCCACACGGCGGATCCCGGCCAGATCCGGCAGCCAGTAGCTGGTGGCAAATTCTCCCGCCTGGCTGAAGCGGCCCGGCAACAGCACCAGATCCATGCGATCCCCGCCGTAGGTGAGAAGGAATTTGGCCAAGCTCAAGACTTCTTCCCAGGTGAGGTTGGTATCCAAGTGGGCGCGGACAACCTGCAAAACCTTTGGGATGCGCGGCCAGACGGCGGGGGAGAGCAGTTCCCGGCTGAGGGCCCGCAGCAGCTCCTGTTGCCGTTGCACCCGGCCAATATCTCCTAACCCCAGCTGGTCGTGGCGGAAGCGGGCAAAGTGGTGGGCCTGTTTGCCGTTGAGGCGGTGCCAGCCGGGTTGTAGGGCAATGAACAACTGCTGCGTACGATCCACGTAGTGCATGGGCTCCGGCACGTAGACCTCTACGCCACCCACCGCGTCAATCAGCGCTTCCAGGGCTTCGGTATTGAGGCGGACGTAGCGGTCAATCGGGATCCCGCCCAGCAACTGGCTTACCACCTGAGCTGTTAGGGCGGGGCCTCCCACCAGGTTGGCGGCGTTGATCTTGGCCACGCCGAAGCCGGGCAGGCGCACGCGGGTGTCGCGGGGGATCGACAACACGGTAATCCGCCGCGCCTGGGGGTCAAAGCGGGCTAGAAGAATGGTGTCAGAGCGGGTGTTGAAGCGGTCCTGATCCCCTGTTCCCGAGAGGGCGGGATCTGGCCTGTCGAGGCCCAGAATGAGGATGTGCAAGGATCGATCTAGAGCAGCAGCGCGCAGGGCATCCGGTCGAAAGGCTGCCTGTTCCTCAGCACTTAGAGAAGGGGGAAGGATCGGGCGGGGCAGTATGGCCGCCAGGAAGGCCCCAGCAGAGCCGGACAAAATAGCCGTAAAGCCCAGCAACAGCCAGAGGATCCCTTGGCAAATGGCCTGTTGTCGAGCGGCGCGGACAGGGCCGGGGCGGGGTGGGTAGTGAGAGGAAGACATTAGCTCGAGCCGGGCCTTGGGAACACGTCTAAAGGAAGTACTGTCTAGGTGGTGTTGCCAACCACGCCAGCTCAAGGCCATGTTACCCCATTCGCAACCTCTCGAGCTGTCTAGGTCTCAAGAGGGTGGAAGGGTAAGATTGCGGCAGCCGCTGCTGGAGCTGGAAAAGCCGGAGATCCACCTGTGGCTACAGGCAGTGCCCCCTCTGGAGGTGTTGCTTCCTCGGCTTGAGCTGCTCTCCCTCGAGGAACGGCAGCGGGCGGGGCAATTGCAACTGGTGGAGGATCGGCGCCGTTTTCTGGCTGGCCGCTTGTTGCTGCGAACTTTGCTTAGCCACTATAGCGGCATTCCGCCTCAAGCCATCTCCCTCGACCGCACGGTTACCGGCAAGCCCTACTGGCGGGATCCACCTCTGCCGCTGCAGTTTAACCTCAGCCACTCCCACCAGTGGATCCTGGTTGGCTTGGCGCTGCACCGTCGAATTGGCGTGGACTTGGAGCAGATCCGACCCGTGCCCCGCTGGCAGCGCATTGCCCGCCGCTACTTTTCTGCTGCCGAGCAAGCTTACCTCCTGGCCTGCCCACCGCCAGAGCGAGATGCGGCTTTTTTGCAGATATGGACCCAAAAAGAGGCTCTCCTAAAAGCCATGGGTGTGGGCCTGGCTGGTGCCAAAAGGTTGGCCAGGGATCCCGGCTGGCTAACCTTGCCTCTGGGGGTTGCCGATGGCTACGTTGCAGCGGTAGCGGTGGAATGGGAGAGGGGAACAGCCGAAGAGGCGCCCCCAACTGTGCGGCTTGGTCAAGTACTCTCTGGCTAAAGCTGATTGCTATCTTAGGTTCCAGGCCGAGTTTCCCTGTTGGGTATGCTGCGTGGGCTGCGCTATCTCCTGCTAGTGAGCTTTTGTCTGTGGATGTTGAGCAGCGGGATCTCCTGGCCGGCGTGGGGACGGGATCTGTCGCGGCAAACGCCCCAGGACAAGGCAGTCGAGCTGGGCACGGTTGACAACCAGTTGGTATTTGCGCCTAAGGAGCTCTTTTTTCGCAATGGCAACCTCTACCGATTGCGCTTGAGCAACCCCAGCCAATTGAAGCACTACTTCAGCGCCAAGGACTTTGCCGATGCTGTTTGGACACGCAAACTGGAAGTGGCTGGCGTGGAAATTAAAGGGCAGGTCCGAGAAATTGAGCTCAAGCCGGGCGCGTCGGTGGAGTGGCAGTTTATCCCCCTCAAATCTGGGGTCTACTCTCTGGCTTGCACCATCCCTGGTCACGCGGAAGCCGGCATGATTGGCCAGATCACCATTGGCGATTAGGCGGTTCCCTGGGCTGGCCGGTCAAAGGAGAGAAAGACGTTGCCGAGCAAATGATGAACCATCCTATCCTGCCTAGGGTGCGACGCTGGATGCAACAGCCGCAGGCGGCGTCTGCTCGCAAAGCCTAGCCCTCTCTTTCTGAGCAGCTCCCCTTCACAGCTGTCCACGGGATCTGCTGCTACAACGAGCCACAGTTGACGGTTGGCAGCCGCTCGCCGCAGACGTTTATCGCCCCTGCAGTGGAGGCGGTTGGCCAGAGGCCGGCCCCTTGCCCTACGTTTCGGTTCAGTTGCTCTCTCTGCCCACCCAGCTCTACCTGCGCCAACTACCGCCCACAGATAGCAACGGGCCAGAGGGCCCTCTGCAACCCCTTGGCGGCTTAGCCATGGCGCAGCTCCTCCTCGACTGGCAGGCCAAACAAACGCTCATCGAGGCTTGCGAGAGCCCAACTCTGCCGCGGCCTAGATCCCGCTCCCTTCGACGGGATCTTCCTAGGCAAGCTGGGCATGTGGGGAACTGTCTAGCTCTGGGGGTTATCCCCCGATAGGATAGGGGATTAGCGCTTTGGTGGCGCGGAGCGGTGTTTCCGCGCTCCTGCTTAGGATTCTCCTCGATGTTTTTTGGATGGCCTGCTGAATGCCTCAGGGAACTCTTACTTCGTCCAACCATCCGCAAGCTTCGACAGTCCCTATTCAAATCCCGCCGCTCTCTCAGCCCACCTCTGTCCAGCTATCGCTGGTTGTTCCCACCTACAACGAGGCCTCCAGCATCTGCAGCCTGATCCGGCAGTTGTGTGCCCATCTGGACAAAATCCTACCTGGGGCCTACGAGCTGATCGTGGTGGATGACAATAGCCCCGATTACACCGCCAAAGTGGCCCAGGAACTGCAAGAGGAATTTCCCCAACTGCAGGTTATCTGCCGAGACCACGAACGGGGGCTGGCCACGGCGGTGTTGCGGGGATGGCAAGCGGCCCGCGGCGAGGTCCTGGGGGTGATGGATGGGGACTTGCAGCACCCGCCGGAGATTGTTCTCAAGCTGTGGCCTGCCATCCAAGAGGGAGTAGACCTGGTGGTGGGCAGCCGCTACGCGGAGTCGGGGGGAGTGAGCCACTGGAACCTGGGCCGGCGCCTCGTCTCCCGGGGGGCCCAGTGGATTGGGCTGATGCTACTTCCTGGGGTTTTTAGGCGGGTGTCGGATCCTCTCAGCGGGTTGTTTCTAGTCAGACGCCAGGCTATTGCCGGGATCCCGCTCAGCCCCAAAGGCTACAAGCTGCTAGTTGAGGTGCTGGCGCGGGGCCGGGTGAGGACCATTGCTGAAGTCGGCTACATCTTTCAGGAGCGCCAAAACGGTGAGAGCAAAATCCAACTGCAAACCTGCCTCCAGTATCTCCACCACCTCATTGCGCTGCGCTTTTCGCTAGGTCAAGTGGGATCCTTTTTGCGCTTCAGCATGGTTGGACTGTCCGGCACGTTTGTGGATATGACATTGCTGTATCTGTTCCACGATCCCCGCAACTTAGGGTGGGATCTGGCTATCAGCAAACTCATCGCCTCTGAGGTGGCCATCCTCAATAACTTCCTCTGGAACGACCTCTGGACCTTTCGCCATGTCACTCGGCTACAGCCAGGCCTCTGGAATCGTCTGCAGCGACTGGTCAAGTTTAATGTCATTTGCTTGATTGGCTTGCTGCTCAACTCTTTGTTGTTGATCTTGCTAAGCGAGCGCCTGGGCATTCACTATTTGCTCGCTAACTTGATCGCAATTGGTATTGTTGTATTTTGGAACTTTTATCTCAACGCTAAACTGAGCTGGCGGGTGGCAGCACCAAGGTCAGATGCCCATGGCAGCCAGTCCTGATCCCAGCCTTTTCCTATGGGGAATTGGGGCGGATCCCTTCCAGGGCGATGATCTCCTGGATCACCGAGCGAACCACGGGAGCTGCCGTCGTCGATCCAAAGGCATCTTCCCCCTTTGGCTCGTCGATCACAGCCAAAATCACATACTGAGGACGAAGGGCTGGGAAATAGGCCACAAAACTGGTGATGCGCTTGCCGGGCAAGTAGCCCCCCTGCGGCCCAACTTTCTGCGCTGTGCCCGTTTTACCGCCGATCTCATACCCCTCGACCTTGGCCGACTGCCCAGTGCCAAAGTCCACCACATCCCGCATCTGGATGCGCACTGCCAACGTGGCCTCTTCCGACAACACCCGCACTGGCGTTGGCCGGGGGGGGCCCCAAACCAGGGTGTCGGTATCCTTCTCCACTAGGCCGCGCACCACATGGGGCCGCACCTTTAACCCGCCGTTGGCGATGATGCAGTGCAAGGCGGCTAACTGCAGAGGAGTGAGGGCCAATCCCTGGCCAAAGGCGACAGTAGCCCGCTCCACTGGCACGGTTACAAATTGCCGCAGGGGCTTCAGGCGGCTGGGCGGCTCGAAGGGCAGATCGACACCGCTGCGGTCGTTCAATCCCAGCCGTAGGAGGGCATGGTGGTACTGGCGGGGATCCAGCTTTTGCATCAGGTGCACCATGCCCACGTTGCTGGACAGGCGCAGAATCTCGGTAACGCTTAGCCAGCCATGGGCACCCCGCTGGCGGTAGTCGTGGTTTTGGATGGGCCAGCGGCCAATCCAGATCCGCCCTGCGTCGTAAACCCGCTCGTTGGCGGTGAAGGCCCCGGCATCGAGCCCAATGGCGATGTTGATAGGCTTGAAGGTGGATCCCGGCTCGTACAAGTCTGTAACGGCCCAGTTGCGAAAAAGGGCAGGGTCGTACTCGAAGTAGCGGTTGGGATCGTAGGTGGGCTCGCTCACCAAGGCGAGGATCTCGCCAGTGTGGGGCTGCAAAACAATCACCGTGCCCCGCAGCGCCTGAAACCGTTCCATCTGGGCTTTCAAAGCAGCGCGGGCAGCCCGCTGCAGGCGCATGTCTAAGGTCAGTTGCAGCACCGTCTCGCCGGATTGCAGCAGCCTTTCCGGCACCTCGGCAGCCAACAACTGGCCGTAGCCATCTCGGGGAATGGTAACTGGCTGAACTGTCCGCTCCAGCAGTGCCTGTTGAGAATATTCCACTCCTGCCTGGCCGCGGTGGTCTAAATCCACATAGCCCACCACCTCGGCAGCCATCTCCTTTTGGGGATAAACCCGCTGCCGCTCGCTCACCAGCTCCAGGCCGTCCAGGTACAGAGCCTGAATTTGCTCCGCCACTTCTGGCGCCAGCCAGCGCTCCAGCCGCACCGCATGGTTAGCCGACAACTGCTGGGTCAATTGCTCAACTGGCCGCCGCAGCAGAGGGGCTAGAGCCGTGGCAATCTCCTGCGGAGTGCGCCTGCCAAAAAGGCGGGGATGGGCCCAAAGGGTATAGGCAGGGCGATCTACGGCCAACAGCTCCGCCTGCTGCCGAGCTACGGAGTGGCGATCCACGATCGAGCGGCGAGGGAGGAAGGGTCGGAGGTGGGCCCGCTGCTGAGCCTCGGCCCGCTGCTGTAGGGTTGGCCCTTGGTAGTGTTGCAAGTAAACCAAACGCGCCCCCGCTCCCAAGAAAGCGACGGCCAAAGCCAAGCCCACCGCCGCAAGGCGAAAGTTCAGTTGTCGGGCCGTCGGGATCCGATCCTCCCAAAGCCACGCCAGCTGCTGTTCCTTAGCTCGGTGGCGGCGCCAGCGGGCAAGCTGCCGGCTGCTCTGGCTATTCTGTAAAGGCTGCCGGCCCAAGCCAGTCCTCGACTTGTCTTCCACTGCTGCCTTTGGGTAGATACCACCGTCAGTTTGACGCCCATCTCCTCCTCTGGCCAGCGTTTTACCGGGCGGGTGTCGGGATTAGGCCAGGGGGCTCTCGTTGGCAACACGGGTGCGGAGCACTTTGCTACTTTTGTGGCACACTGGACAGCGTTGCCAACAAATCTTCTGACTTAACGTGGAGTAGCTGAGCTAGTGGGCCGGCAGCTACCTCTCTTCGGTAGGTATTTTGCCTAAGCTAAGGTTGGCATCCAGAGCAAGGGGCAACTCCCGTCAGCTCGACAGGAAGTGACGTCTGTGGAGACCCCCCTAGCCGGCTGGTAGGTGCAGAGTCTACTACCAGCTACAGGTCGTGGAAGCAGGAAGAAGGCAGAAACGCGGCAAGCAATGCCCTGCCATAAATTTTGTTATCGTTTCGCAGGTCTTTCAGGGCGGCGGAATACCATGCTCAAAGCCTACACCTCTGCTGGCCTGCGCCTTGGGGTTGCCGCTGCCTTGCTGCTGGGGAGCCTGGCCAGTTGGCACCAGGATCGCCTCTTGGCGGTGATGGGCCTGGCCAGCGCAGCGGCGATTTCTGCCTTTACTCGCCCGGCCATCTTGGCCTACAACCGCGCTCGCGAACGGTGGCTCAACCGGGATCTGCTAGGGGCCCTGCAGCAGCTTACCCTGGCGCTGCAACGGGATCCCCGTCTAGCCAACGCCTACCTCCTGCGGGGACAGATCCGCCTCGAACTGGGTCAGCTTGCCCAGGCCCTGGAAGACTTCGAACAGGCTGCCCAGTTGATCCCCCGTCGCTCGGAACCCTGTTTCTACCGCAGCCTCATTTACCAAGCGCAAGGGGATCTGCAAGGGGCAACCGCCGAGTTGACCAAGCTAGTACAGCTGTATCCCAGCCCTACTTACCATCTCCGCCTAGCTGAGCTGTACCTGCAGCAGGGATCCCTACCTTCAGCGCTGGCTCCCTTGGATGAGGCAATTGCGCGGGATCCCACCTGGGCGCTCGCCTATGCCTGCCGTGCTCAGGTGTACGGCTACCTGGGGGAGTGGGAGGCGGCTGTAGCCGACTGGTCCCAGGCCATCCGCTGGGATCCCTGCCCAGCCCATTACTACCGGCGGGGGATCGCCTACGCCTGGGCCGATCGCTACCTCGAAGCAATTGCCGACCTCAGCCGTAGCCTAGAGGCAGAGCCCGGCCAGCCCTGCGCTCTCTACCTCAGGGGCAATCTGCTCTACGAGCTGGGGGAGCTTGGGGCAGCCCTCGACGACTACGACCAGGCCTTTCGCCTGGAGGCCAGCGGCATTCCCCTTGACCTTGCCGACGAGTACGGCCTCTACGCGAGGGGACTGGCCTACCGGAATATGGGAGACCTCAAGACCGCCATTGCCAGCTGGCAAGCCGCCTTGCACCTTGGCCGCCAGCGCCACAACCGGGTTCTGCAAGAGCAGGTGCAGCGCGCTTTGCGCCAACTCCAGGATGAAGAGGGAGATCCTTAGCACGGCTGAGTTCAATTCGGCAAGGCTCGAGGATCCCTCCTGGCAGCTGTGGAATTGGGGTAGGATTTGTACAAGGCCATCGCCTACTTCCCGCCACTCTCCTCTGCGGTTGCCGTGAGACATACCCTCAGCGCTCTTGTGCAGGATCAGCCCGGCGTCTTAACCCGCATTGCCGGCATGTTTGCCCGGCGGGGCTTCAATATCGACAGCCTCACCGTTGGCCCTACTGAACGGCCTGGGATCTCCCGCATCACCATGGTGGTGCAGGGAGACGAGCACGATGTGGAGCAGCTAACCAAGCAGCTCTACAAGCTCATCGAGGTTCTGAAAGTAACGGATATTACCCACGTCCCCTGTGTAGAACGGGAGCTGATGCTGGTCAAGGTCAATGCCAGCATCGAAACCCGCTCTGCCATCATGGACGTGGCGCAGATGTTCCGGGCCCGCATCGTCGATGTGGCGGAAGAGTCTTTAACTTTGGAAGTCACCGGGGATCCGGGCAAAATGGCCGCCATCATCAAAATGTTGACTAGCTTTGGCATTCGCGAGATCGCCCGCACGGGTCTAGTGGCGCTCACCCGCGAGTCGGGAGTTAATACCGAATACCTAAAGCAGCATCCCAGCGCTGCTATGGTCTAACAGACTTGGCCAAGCTGCCGGGAAGAGGAGATGCCTAGGGAGAGGGCCACGGCAAAAGCAGCAAGCAACCGTGGCAGGCGTTGTCTACTCAGCCTCCTGGCCCTTGCCTTGTTGGGGCTCCTAGCAGGCTGTGCTCCCCAGCCACCCCAGTCTGTTGTCCAACAGGCCCTGACCTACCAGATTGCTCACCTGTCGGGGCCGGTTGCCTCGCTGGTGGGCAGCGACCGCTTGGCAGCCCATCTGGAAGTGCAGGATGTTCGCATTCGCCGGGATCGGCGGGAGACGGGGCTGCGGGTAGCAACTGGGGAAAAACTAGAGATCCACCACCTCAGCGGCACCTATACCCTGAGGGTGAAGCCACCGGGATCCCGCCGCCCCTACCGCCGCAAAGGCGATCCCTTTCAGCTCACCTTGGCCCGCCAACAAGTCCAATCAGCGGGGTCTCAAGGCCTAACTGAGCGATGGCTGTTGGCCTCTAGCTCCCCCGAGGGCAAGGGGTGGGAAGTCGTCGACTTCTTGCCCCCTGGGCAAGCAGAGGCACCCTCCCCTGCGTCAGCTGCGTCTCCAGCCAGTCAAACGGCGTCGCCTGCTGCCACTCCTGCCGTGCCTCAGAGGGAGCCAAACTAGGTGCCAAGGCGGGCAAAGCGTTGCCGCCAATTCAGCATGGGCCAGAGCGGCTCCCAACGCAGCCAGCCCCAGTTCCGCCAGCCAGCTCGGGGTAACCCTGGCATGGGCAAGAGACCTTCCCACCTCTGGATTCCGACGTCCATTGCCAGAGCCCTGCCGAAAATGGCAGGGTGGAATGGGCGCGCTGCTCGGAGAAGGCCCCATGGAGTTGCTGCTGGCCGGAGATGTTGGGGGCACCAAGACCAGCCTCAGTCTGGTCAAGGCCGAGGATCCCGAGCACAGCCTCTACAGCCGCCGCTACGCCAGCCAAAATTACTCCAGCCTTACCCCCCTAGTGCAGGAGTTTCTGGCCCAAGCTCGGCAGGAGCTGGGGTGGGATCCGCAGCCGGCTGCTGCTTGTTTTGCCGTGGCCGGCCCAGTGGTGGAGGAGAAAAGCGGCGGACAAAGGGCCAAAATCACCAACCTGTCCTGGAGCTTGCACTCAAGCCAGTTGACGGCAGAACTGGGGATCCCGCGCCTGGCCTTGATCAACGACTTCAGCGCCGTAGGCTATGGCGTGCTAGCCCTGCACGATGCGGAGCTGGAGACTCTGCAAGCGGGGGAGCGGCAGCCGCGGGCACCCATTGGCGTCATAGGGGCGGGCACGGGGCTGGGGCAGGCTTACCTCACCTGGGGAGAAGGCGGCTACCAGGTCTATCCCAGCGAGGGAGGCCATGTGGATTTTCCCCCGCGCACTCCTCTGGAATGGGAGCTGCTGCAGTATTTGCAACAGCGATACGGGCGTGTCTCCACCGAGCGGGTGGTCTCCGGCCAGGGGATCGTAGCTATCTACCAGTTTTTGCGGGATAGTCGCCGGTCCCAGGGAGAGGAGCAAGGGTTAGCCCAGGTTGCCGCCTGGGAAAGGGGAGCCAGTGGGATTGATCCAGCCGCCCACATTGCCACTGCCGCCCTCGAGGGACGGGATCCTCTAGCTATGGAGTGTTTGCGGCTGTTCGTTAGCCTCTACGGAGCGGCTGTTGGCAATTTTGCCCTGCACCTATTGCCCCGGGGTGGGCTGTTCCTTGCCGGTGGGATTGCCCCCAAGCTCTTGCCCCTGTTGCGCCAGGGGGAGTTTCTAGCGGCGTTTTTGGACAAAGGGCGAATGCGGCCGCTGTTGGAACAGCTGTCGGTGCAGGTGGTGCTTAACGAGCAGGTGGGTTTGAGGGGGGCCGCCCGCCATGCTGCCACCTTGCTGTAGTCCTCCTCTTTCGCTGCGGGGGATTAGCTCCCAGCGGCACTGACCCCCTTTTCCGAGGCCAAAAACAGCTGAGCCCGCCAAAAGCAGGCAATGGATTTGCTGTCCAAATCGAGGCCAAAACGAGCCTTCTCTGTAAGTTCAGCCGGGGAAAACTCGACAACAGTAATGTCTTCGTCTTCATCCCTTGCTGGAGGAGAGTCCAGCACTTCCAGATCCCGCGCCAGATAGGCGTACATAATCTCGCTGGAATAGCCGGGGCAGAGATAAAACTGGCCAAGTGAATCCCAGCGGTGGGCCCGCAGACCGGTTTCTTCCTCCAGCTCGCGGCGAATGGTTTCGTCTGGATGTTCTCCCGGCTCGACCGTACCCGCTGGAAATTCATAAAGGTAGGAGGCGACGGCAAAGCGATACTGGCGAATGCAGACAAACTTGCCCTCGGCAGTCACTGGCACAGCCACCACGCCCCCGGGGTGGATGAAGTACTCCCGCTCCCCCTCTTTGCCGTTGGGAAAGCGCAGACGCTGGCTGACGAAGGTGTACTTGTGGCCCTGAAAGCGCAGGCGCTCGCGGAGGACTTGCGATGGGATTTGCATGGCCAAGATTTCCCAAGAGTAGAGCCGCTCCTAGCTTAGTGGTTTCCGGCCCTGTTGCCAGGGATCCACTGTGGGATACAGTCGGGGAAAGCAGGGATCCCACCTGGCAAGCCATGATTTACCCTCCCCTGAAAGAGTTTCTTGCCCTCACGGGTCAGGGCAACTTCATCCCGGTGTACCAGGAATGGGTGGCGGATTTGGAAACGCCTGTCTCTGCCTGGTACCGCGTCTGCGCCGGGCAGCCCTACAACTTTCTGCTGGAATCAGTGGAGGGAGGGGAACAGGTGGCCCGCTACAGCTTCCTCGGCTGCGATCCCCAGTGGGTGCTGGAGGTGCGCGGGGATCAGGCTTGGCAAATCCACCGCGATGGGCATCGGGAGCAGCATCGGGGGGATCCCTTCGCCATCTTGGCCCGCTGCCTAGAGCCCTATGAGCCGGTGCACCTGCCGGAGTTGCCCAGCAGCATTGGCGGGCTCTTTGGCTACTGGGGCTATGAGCTCATCCGCTGGATTGAGCCCAAGGTGCCCATCTATCCCCTGCAACCAGAGGACCCTCCCGACGCCATCCTGATGCAGGTGGACAGCATCCTCATCTTCGACCAGGTCAAGCGTAAGATCTGGGTGGTGGCCTTTGCCGACACGCGCCAGCAGCCGGCGGAGCAGGCCTACGCCCAAGCCTGCCAGCGGGTGGAAAAGTTGGTGCACCAGCTCAGCGCCCCCCTGGCCCTATCCCACCTCAGCCTCAACTGGAAGCCCCACCTGCCGGATCAGATCCCTCCCAGCACGCTCAGCCGCGACGCCTACTGCCAGGCCGTGGAGCGGGCCAAAGAATACATCCGCGCCGGCGAGATCTTTCAGGTTGTGCTCTCGCAGCGCTTCACCACTCCCTTTGCCGGCGATCCCTTCCGGCTTTATCGCTCCCTGCGGCTCATTAACCCCTCTCCCTACATGGCATTTCTGCAGTTTGGCGATCTTTGCCTTGTCGGCTCCAGCCCAGAGGTGATGGTCAAGCTCAGCCGCGTTGGGGAAGAGCGCCTTGCCACCGTTCGTCCCATTGCCGGCACCCGCCCTCGCGGCGCTACCCCTGCCGAAGACCGCCAGTTGGAGCAGGAGCTGTTGGCGGATCCCAAGGAGCGGGCGGAACATGTGATGCTGGTGGACTTGGCCCGCAACGACCTAGGCCGGGTCTGCCGCCTGGGATCCGTGCAGGTGGACGACCTGATGCAGATTGAGCGCTACAGCCATGTGATGCACATTGTCAGCAACGTGGTAGGGCAGTTGGATCCTCGCTACAGCGCCTGGGATCTGCTGCGGGCCACCTTTCCTGCGGGCACAGTTACCGGCGCTCCTAAGATCCGCGCCATGCAGATTATCCACGAACTGGAAGGGTGCCGCCGCGGCCCCTACGCTGGCGCCTACGGCTACTACGACTTTGCCGGCCAACTGAACACCGCCATCACCATCCGCACCCTCCTGGTTCACCGCGGCCAGGTGAGTGTGCAGGCGGGGGCGGGCATTGTGGCCGACTCGGAGCCGGAGCGGGAGTACCAAGAATGTTTGAACAAAGCGCGGGGCATGCTCATGGCTGTAGCCAGCTTGCAGGAAAGCCAGGGTGGCTCCGGGGCGCTTTAGCGCTGCTGTTAAGCGCAAGGGCGAGAAACCCAAGCCAAGTACTCTTCCTTCACCTCCAGCCAGCCACCGCCGGGGTAGTCGGGGCTGCGGCTGCGGCGACCTGCTTTGAGGAGCCGAACCCCGGCTTCCACCTGCTCAAAGGTGGGGTGATGGGGGAGCAGCAAGGACAAGAACTGAAACAGGACTTGCCGCTGCAGCGCAAGGGGAGCAGCTCGCAAGGGATCCCGCCGCAACCCCGGCAGGGCCGGCTCATACACCTGCGGCCATAGCTGAGCGGCTTGGGCCACCACCAGTTCATGTTCTGCTTGTAACAAGATGGCGGCCCGGTTCAGAGCTTTTTCCACCTGGGGATTGAGGTGCCGCTTGAGATAGGGTATCACCTCCAGGCGGAGCCGGTTGCGTCCGTGCGCCAAATCTTGATTGCTGCGATCCGGCCAGACCGGAAGCTGGTACTGCCGGCAAAACTCCTCTGTTTCCCACCGGAAAAGGCCTAGGAGAGGCCGCACCAGCCAGGCGGAGGAGGGATCCCGCTCGTCCAAACGCCGCCGCCAATCCAGACTAGCTAGCCCAGCTGCCCCTGTGCCCCGCAGCAGGTTCCACAAGAACGTCTCCGCGCGGTCACTGGCGGTGTGCCCCGTAACCACTGCCTCGCAATTCCAGGTGCGCGCCCATTTGTCCAGCTGTTGGTAGCGCCAAACCCGAGCCCCCGCCTCATCCCAGCGGATGGGATCGGCAGTTTCAATGGCATAAGGCAGGCCCTGCTGCTGCAGCCACTCTTGCAAAAAGCAGGCACACGCCGTTTCATCCTCCGACCAGCGGTGGTTACAGTGCAGGACAAAGATCTGCCAGTTCCAGCGCCGCTGCAGATCGCGCAGGATCTGGAGCAGACAGAAAGAATCTTGCCCGCCGGAAAGGGCCACCAACAGCCGCTGGCCGGGGCGCAGCAGTTGCCGCTCGCGGATGGCACACTGAACGCGTAGGTGAAGAGGGGAGAGTCTGGCCACGGTGGGCGATTGCTCTTGGGAACTTGCACCTAGACTTCCTAGGCCAGAGCCCGCGTGAGATGGGAGGCCACCGTCTGCACCGCCGCAATGCTCCGCTCGTAGGCCATCCGCGTTGGCCCCAGCACGGTAACCGTCCCCAGCGGCGCCGAGCGACGGCGGTAGACTGAGGTGATAACCGTGCAGTGGCGCAGAGACTCCAGCGGATTCTCGCTGCCAATGTAGATGACCACCGGGATGGTGTGGAAGGGATCGCCAGAGGAGGGCGGGGCAGAAGGAGTAGCCTCGCTAGAGATCTGGCAATCTGGGGGGCTGGCAGTATAGAGCCCAATCATCCCTTGCAGTTGCTCGGATCCCGCCTCAATCAACTGGGCCACCGCTTGCACCCGTTGGGTCTGAGAAAACTCTGGCTGCCGCATCAGCTCTGTCATGCCTGCGCTAAACACAGGCCCCAAAGAGGGCCGCAGGTAGCGCTGGACCACTGAGCGCAGCAGTTGCTGCAGCCACTGGCTGTAGGCGCGAAACTCTTCGTCCAGCTTTAGCCAGCTCAGATCCTGCAGCTCGGCAAAAGTCTTGCCCCGCAGCTTGAGGGTGAGAAAGTTGCTCAGTAGCTGCAGCTCGTCTTCCAAATCCTCATAGCGGCTGTCGGGCCATGCCGGTGGGCTGACCAGGGCTGAATGGGCTTGGTAGGAATCGGTAACCACCACCACCATCACCCGCCCCGGCCCTACCGACAGCAGCTGCACGTGGTGAATGGCTACAAGGGGCCCCTGAGGTGGGGTGATGAGGGCAATGCAGCCGCTCACGTGGGCCAGAAGCTGCGCCACCCTCTGGAGGAAACTGTCGAGGTCGTCTCCCAGCTCGCGACTAACCTGATCCAACAGCCGCTGCAGCGCAGGGTGGGGCTCTGGCTGGGGAGCGTCGTCGGGGATCCCCTCCATGCCGACGGAGGTCAACAAATCGTTGACATAAACCCGATAGCCAAAGTCGGAAGGGATCCGACCGGCAGAGGTGTGGGGCTGGAACAGCAACCCCGCCTGCTCAAGGGTGGCTAAGTCGTTGCGAATGGTGGCTGTGCTTACCCCAAAGTTATACGACTGAGCCAAAGTCTTGGAACCGACAGGTTCAGCCGTTGCAATGTAGCTGCGCACTGTCGCCCAGAGGATCTTCCGCTGGCGGGGAGTCAGTTCAAGTTTCATGGCCGCTCAAAAGAATCTGGTTAACCCGTATCTCAAAGCAGACTGCCAAGCAACCGGTAGATTCCCGTTGAGGACTGAGATACCAATCTAAATGAACCTTTAGTCTACCTAACGCTTCGTATTGATGAATTGATAATTTTTGACTTTTTGACAATTTAATTAACCTCGCTGGGGTGGACTGCCTGGCAAGGAAAGCTGCAAAATACCGACAGAGGCGTTGGGTTCGCCCTAAGCTTTCCCCAGAGGTGCTACTTCTGGGGCAATAGGGCTTACCTTTATCCCCTTTGTAACCTTTTGTTCTGAGGTTGCTCCAGGAGCTGAGAGTCCGCCTAGCTGCTCTGAGGGTAGCCGTTTTGGGGGGCAGGGGAAGATCTCGTTGACGAGCAAAGGCCTGACGGAGCTGAGTCCAGAGGACTAAGGGGATCGAGCTCCGCTAGCGGCTTGAGAGATCCGCCCGCTCCTTGCTAGCGCAGCTGGGCCACGGTTACGCCGCTTCCTCCCTCGTGGGGAGGTGCCGCGGCAAAACTCTGAACGCGCGGGTGATTTTGGAGATAGGCCCGGATACCCGCCCTGAGGCGACCCGTGCCGTGGCCGTGGATGATCCAAAGGGGACCAGGAGGTGCCTGGGCCAAGTGCGCTTCGAGAATAGCCTCGGCCTCAGCCACGGTTTTCCCCCTTAGATCAAGGGTGTTGTGGCTGGTGCGCAGGTTAAGGGGGGCGGTGGCTGGTGGCGGGGGAGGTGGAGCCTTGGGGCGTTGGCGCTGCTTGGCCTGGTGTTCATCGAGGGGATCCAACTGGGCCCTTGGCACGGTGAACTTGAGGATGCCGCTGCGCACCACATACACCTCTCCTTCGACGGCAATGACCTCTCCCGTTTGTCCCAGCCCCCGCAGCCGCACCCGATCCCCCACCTCCGGCACAAACTCCGTGTCCACAGGTTGAGGCGCCGGCAAGTAGCGCTTGCGGATTTGCTCGAGATGGGCGGCTACCTGTTGAGGAGCGTCCCCCTGTTGCAGCTTGCGAATGGCAGCAGCCACTTCTTGGCGGGCAGCAGCCAGCAGAGTTTCCAGCCCCTGGCGCTGCTGGTACTCCAGTTGGGCCTCTCGCTCGGCCAGCCGCCGGCTGCGCTCTTGCATTTGGCGGTAGAGGGTCTCTAGCTCTTGGTGCAGGGATCCCACCTGGGCCGCCCGCTCTTCCAATTGAGCCCGCTGCGCTTCCAACCCAGCGATGACCTTATCCACTTGGCTTTCTCCCTGCAGACGCCGCTGGGCCCGCCGCAGGATCTCCGGATCCAACTGCAGCCGCTGGGCAATGGTCAAGGCGTTGGAGCGGCCCGGGATCCCCCACAACAGGCGATAGGTAGGGGCCAGGGTGGCCTCGTCAAACTCCACCGAGGCATTTTCAAAGCCGGGGTGCTGGTACTTGAGGGCCTTCAGCTCGCCGTAGTGGGTGGTGGCCAGAGTCAGCAGGGCCTTTTCCGAGAGATACTCCAATAGCCCAGCCGCTAGGGCAGCGCCTTCCGTGGGATCCGTGCCCGCCCCCACCTCGTCCAGCAGAACAAGGGCCGGCGCTGGACTGGATTGCAGAGCTTGCACAATGCGGCTAATCCGATGGATGTGGCCGGAAAAAGTGGAGAGGTTTTGCTCCAGCGATTGCTCGTCACCGATGTCGGCATAGACCCCGTCAAACCAAGGCAGTTGGGGCGGATCTTGAGCTGGCAAGAAGATCCCTGCTTTGGCCATCAGCACCAACAGGCCCAGCGTCTTCAAGGCAACGGTTTTGCCACCGGTGTTAGGGCCAGTGATGACCACAGCACGAATAGACTCGGGGAGGGTGAAATCGATGGGCACCACTTCTAGGCCCTTGCCCTCTTGACGGGCCTGCCACCACAGCAAAGGGTGTCTAACCCGGCGCAGGCGCAATCCACCGGCAACAAACTGCGGACGGTTGCCCTCCAACCAAAGGCTATAGCGGGCGCGAGCCAGGGCTACCTCCAGCCTCACCATCACCGCTTGCAGGTGCTCCAAGTCGGCAGCCACGGCTCCCACCTGGGCCGAGAGCGCCGCCAAGATTCGCTCCTCCTCCGCCCGGAGGCGAGCCTCGGTTTCTCGCAAGCGGTTGCCCAGCTCCACCACCGCATAAGGCTCTACATAGAGGGTAGCCCCACTGGCAGAGCTGTCGTGGACAAGGCCGCGGATGAGATCCCGGTGGGTGGCCTTCACCATCAGCACAAAACGTCCCTGCCGCTGGCCAATCAGGGTATCCTGCAGCGCCTGTGGGCACTGGCTCATCACCTCTTGCAGGCGTTCCTGGATCTGGCTGCGAAAAAGGCGGTGCTGACGGCGCAGGTCGGCAAGGGCTGGGCTGGCGCTATCTCTCACCTCGCCGTGCTCGTCCAGACAGCGGAAGATCTCCTGCTCCAGCTCAGGGTAGGTGCGCAGGCTGCTCACCCACTCCTGCAGGCGGGGTAGGTGCTCCTGCTCATCGATGAGGCGACGAAGGCGGCGAGCAGTTCCCAGGGTTGTGGCAATCTGGATCAGCTCTTCCCCGCTCAGGACACCCCCTCGTTCGACCCGTTCCAGGGCCGGCAGCAAGTTGTGGATCCCCTCCAGGGAAACCCCCCCTGGCTGGCTGCGATCCAGCCGTATAGCTTCCTCGGTTTGGTCAAGGTAGGCCTCGCTCTCCTCGCGGCTACGCCAGGGATCTAGCTCCAGACAGGCGCGACGACCCAGAGGTGTAGCCGCAAAAGTGGCTAGCTGCTGACAGAGGCGGGGCCACTCCAACAGTTCCAAGGTTTCCTGGCGGAGGGAAGAGTCGGGGCAAGAAGAGACCGAAGGGATAGCCGTAGGCATTACCTAGCGATTTGAAGAATACCGAAGACGCAGTCGCTCCATCTCGCGTAAAAATTGCCGCTGGTAGTTGAGAAAAGCGGTGTGCCACTCGCGGAAGCGCCGCTCGCCATCGCGCACCAACATCTGTCGGTAGTGCTCGGAGTTGAGGCGGGGCCGGGCTGAGTCCATGGGGTTCAAAGAACGCTCTGCTCCTATTGTGGCAGGCTCCGGGGTACCTCTTGGAGCTTCCAACCGGAGAGGTTCTACCCCTGCAGGAAGAGGCCTTGCCATACTGAAAAGCGAGGCTTCCTGGCCAATGCTCAACCCACAGTCTGAGATTCCGTGCGCAAACGAGTAACGTTGATCTTCCCGCGGCACTTGGTGAACGTGCCTGTTACCTACCGCCTGGCCAAAGACTTCGACGTGGCGGCCAACATCCTGCGCGCTAGGGTCAGTCCCAATGAAGTGGGCACCCTCGTGGTGGAGCTCTCCGGAGATATCGACCAAGTGGAAGCAGGGCTGGAGTGGGTGCAGTCGCTGGGGATCGAGGTGGCTGACCAGACCAAGGAAATTCAGATTGACCCGGATTTGTGTGTAGACTGCGGCTTGTGCACGGGAGTCTGCCCTACCGAAGCCCTGAAGATTTCAGCTCCTGACTGGAAGCTAGAGTTCCGGCGCAACCGCTGCGTCATGTGCGAACAGTGCATTCCCACCTGCCCGGTTGGGGCCATTAGCGCCAGCCTGTAGGCAGCCTTGAGCTGGCGACCTCTCCCAAGAGTAGAATGGGCAGTACTAGGTTCTGGGGCAAGCTCACCATGGCTTCTACCACCTGGCTAGTTTGGGCAACTTATGGTGCTCTAGCAGCTCTTTACCTGCTGGTGCTGCCGTTTTTGTCTTTGGTGTACGTGGACAAGCGCTGGAACTGCAGCGGCGCCTGGGAAAAGGTGTTGATGTTTTTCCTGGTCTTGTTTTTCTTCCCCGGCATGGTGTTGGTAGCCCCCTTCATGACGTTTCGGCCTAAGCCGCGTTCCCTCTAGAGCCCTCGAGCTATGCGCAGACGAGATATCCTCAGCATTGGCCTGGCCCTGCTGCTGGGGGGAGGCGTTCTTTACGGTCTGTTGCTTTGGGCCGGCCTAGACACGGGAACGGCACAGCAGGTGTCGAGTGCGGCGTTTATGCTGGGGTGCCTGGGCTGGACGGTGAGTTACCTGAGGCGGGTTCTAAGCGGCGAGATGACTCTGAAGGCCCAGTGGGCCAGTTTCGAAAGGCAGCAAATTGAAGAGAAACTCCGATCTTTCTCGCCGGAGGAGTGGCAGGCCCTGCAGGCCGAACTGGAATCCGAAACCGAAGGGGAAGTTAGCTGGCCTGGGCCGGACAGGCGCTAGAGCTGCTTTCGCAAGGTAGAAGAGGGGCACGGCGCCTGTATACCCAGCTACTCCTTTCTCCCTTTGGCAAGGCTATTCTGCACTGCAAGCAGGGCTAGGAAAGCAAGCTAAGTGGTACAGGTTTTGACTTCCCATTTTGCTTACGTATTCCCCCTTGCCGTGACTAAGACCGTCCTGGTAGCTCAGGGCCAGCCCTTCCAAGCGCAGCTCTGGAAGTTGGCGCTGGAGTCTCAGCAGCATAGGGTGGTGCTCATTTCGCCGCGGCCAGATCTGGCGGAAGTGGCAGCAACGCCATGCCAGCCCCTAGACTTGATGGTAGTGGATATAACAACGGGACTCTTTAACCCCTACGCCTTCTGCCGAGAGTGCCGGAGCAGGCTCCCGGCTGTCCCTGTGATCCTCACCCACCATCCTCGGCGCCCCATCGAACCTGCTGAGCGACGTTGGGCCATCTCCCAGGGAGCAGCAGAGATGATCCCAGGCTTGGCAGAGGCGGACGACATCCTCCCTTCCCTTGAGCAAGTGTACAAAGCCGCCGGCTGGCCTTTTCCCATCGACGCGCAAGCCCTCTGTACCGCTCTCGAGCAGGCAGGTCTGGGGAGTGGCAAGCCCGTTTCTTCTCTGCCTGAGGCAGCAGAAGAACGGCAAGAGCAAAAGGCTGAGACCCAGCCAGCAAAGTACCGGTTGATGTATCG
>NZ_JANSHR010000019.1:0-5923 GCF_047461675.1 Synechococcus sp. R70.1 | reverse complement strand
GTATCGGGGCCGCCCTGTCGAGTAGTTGCAAGCGCTCCGCCCTGCTAATGCGAAGCGGGGGACTACCTCGGGCAAGGTTGGAGATCAGGGCAGCACCAGGGCCAGAGTCGTGCCTTGGGATCCCGTCTCCACCAGCCGCAGGTCTCCTCCGTGAGCCTCTAGGATGCGTTTGGCAATGTAGAGTCCCAGACCTCCCAAGCCAGTTGGATAGTGCTGACCGGCAATGGAAATGGTCTGGGCAATGTAGGGCTGGGCCAGATCTTCTAGGGGAGCTGGCAGGCCGGGTCCATCATCCCGCACCTGGATCTGGCGGGGGCCAACGGTCAGCACCACCGCGCGGCGGGCATAGCGCAGGGCATTGTCCACCAGATTCACCAGCGCCCGCTCCAGCTCGGCCTCATCGGCGTTGCCCCAGCCTTCTCCCTCCACGCCCAGGTCAATCCCCCGCTCTCGCGCCAGGGATCCCATGCGGTTGGCTACCCGCCGAGCCAGGGATCCGAGATCGCAGGGCCGGGGATGCAGGGCAATCTCCCCCCGCTCCAGGCGGTAGACCTCCACCATTTTTTGCACCAGCGCCAGGTTGCGTTGGTTTTCCTCCAGCATGCGATCCAGCAGGGCTAGCCGCTCCTGACGACTCAAGGGCAGCTCCTGCTTGAGGGCGCCTAGCAGATGCCCAAAGGCGATGAGGGGAGTCTTTAGATCGTGCACCAGAGTGGCGGTGAAGGCCTCTCGCTGTCTTTGATTGCTTTGAATCTGGCGCAGTAGGTGGGCAAGGGCTTGCCGCAGGATCAAAACCTCTTGAGGATCCCCTGGGCGGAGCAGCAAAGTCCAGCGGTCTGGCTGGTTAATCAAGGTTTCTAGGTGAGCTAGCTCGCGGGCCAGCAAGGTCAGGGGCCGCAAGAGCATGGAAGACAAGGCATAGCCCGCCAGCGCCGATAGCACCGCCAGCAAAGGGATCCACAGCAGCAGCAGGGCGGATCCCTCACTGCTGAGCTGCCTATCAGCCAGGATCCACGGCACCGACAGGATGAAAACCAGGTTGGGGACAAAGGAAAGGCTGGCAATGACCAGCGCCACCTGAGTGCGCAGGTTGTGGGGAAAGCGACGTCGCCAGAAGTATCTCAAGGGAGAAGGGGAGAGAGGTTTGCCTTGAATTAGGCCAGAGACGAGCAAACCGGTCAAGAGGGCTGGCAAAAGACATCCCCAAACTCCGGGAAAGCTTTCCAGGTCTCCTCAAGTTGCGCCAAGAGCTGTCTGGCTAGGCAGGCTTTTTGACCAAGCAGGGCAAGAGAACCAAAAACACCCCCGGGGTTTAAAGGCTAGAGCTTCGCGGGTCGAGGTGTGGGTTCAGAGGTCATGAAAAAACCCCTGGGTGTCTGTCCGTGTTTCGACCCCAGAGGCTTCTTCTCTTCACTCCTCACCGCCTTTGAGCGTACCCGCCCTCTGAAGGATTGTCAAGCATTTTCCCGCTGGGGTTGGCGAGTGGGAAAACGCACCAGGATGGCGCTGCCGGAGAGGATCATCTGCTGAGGCTGGAGGCACACCCGATCTACCTGCAGCTTGCTCCCTTGCAAGGCCAGTCGGTCCAAATCCAGGAGCGCATTCAGGTGGTCGACCAAAGCGCGGCTTAGGAGGCGCCCCTCTTCTGTATCGCCCTCAAAGAACGGATCGGCCAAGCAGATGCGGCGGCGCTCTATCACCTCAACGCGGGCGGAGAAGCCCACCCGAAAAACCCTGCTTTCTCCTTGCTGCACCTTGGCCCGCACTTGCAACCGCTGCTCGGGGGTGATGCGCACTTCTACCTGATGAAACGACAGGGGCTGGCCTTCCTGCCCCGCCTGAGCCAGCTTGTTCAGCACAAACGGGGTGTTGAAGGATTGCGCCAGATCCGCCTCGCTCAGCACCACCTGCATCCTAGCCTGCACCGGCTGGCGCAGTCTAATCCGCCCTTGCCAGACTTGGCTGAAATCGATGGCCACGGCATTGCAAAATAGCTCCAGAAGCGAAAGCCGCAGGCCGTTGTACATCTGCAAGTTCTGGCCCACCAGCTCGAAGCTGTCGATGCGCCCTTGCAGCAATTTGGCCATCGGCTCTGCTTGCACCCGTGCCTCCAGCCGCCCGGCTTGCTTAAAAAGGGCACGAATGGCAGCGCTCACCCCTCGGCTGACCCAGTCAGTGAGCATGGAATGGGGCAGAGAGAGCTCTGGCAGGAGTCCTGTGGCCATAGGGCAAGGTGAGGAGCGCCTACAGGGATCATAGCCAAGGCCATTAAGAAAAGTTACAAGCGCGGCTTCCCTAGGGAGAGCTACGTTCCTCTCGAAGGGCCGAGCGGGCTACGGCTGCAATCCTCTGGTCACTGGCCCGGGGGAGGTGGAAGTAGCGCCCGCCCGCCAGTTCCGCCAGCTCAGCGCCAAAGCCAGTTGCAGCGAAGCGGCTTTGCGAGTCGATTAAGAGCAACTTTAGCCCCAAGGCGCGGATGCGCAGGGCAATCTCTCGCAACTCTTGTTTGATGTCAACAGGCTCGCCCTCCCTCCGTCCCAGCGAGCGGCTGAGGGGAATGTTGGCCCGGCCATCGGTAAGGGCCACCAGCAGCACCTCTCCCACGTCGCCGCTGGCGCGGGCGTTCACCCCCAGGCGCACCGCTTGGGTGAGGGCATGGGCCAGGGGGGATCCCCCGCCACAGGGCAGGGATTCCAGGCGGCGGCGGGCCAGCTCAATGGAGCGGGTGGGGGGCAGCAACACTTCGGCGGTTTCCCCACGGAAGGCGATGAGGGCGACCTTGTCGCGGTTTTGGTAGGCCTCAGTCAGCAGGCGCAGGGCAGCGCCTTTGGCCGCTTGCATGCGGTTGAGGGCCATGGAGCCAGAGGCGTCCACCACGAAGATTACAAGGGCCCCGGCCTTGCGCACCAGTTTCTTGGCGCGGATGTCGCCAGGTTCCACAATAACGGTTCGCCCTGGCTGCCGCAGGCGGCGGCTTTTTTGGTGGGGAGCAGCAGCTCGCAGGGTGGCGTCGACGGCAATGCGGGGGTTGGCTCCCCGGGGCAGGATGGGCTTGACGTAGCGGCCCCGGTCGGTGCTGAACACCAGGCTGCGGGAGCCCGTTTTCCCCTGTTGGGTGAGGGACTGGGCAAAGGCCAAGAGGCGTGGGTCGAGGGCCACCTGCTCGGGATCGAAGAAAAACTCCTGCGGCAGGCTGGGGCTTTGCGGCTGGGGATCCGTCTCCTCTGGGTCGCTGTTGTCGGAGGAGCTGGGCGGGGGATCCGGCTGTTGGGATTGGGGTGGAGGGGGAGGTGGCGGATCGGGGTTATAGCGGGCCCGGGGCAGCAGCACCAGTTGCACGGCCTGTTGCAAATCCTCAGCCACCAGGCGATCCCGCCCCTCCAGAGCCGCCAGGGCGCAGGCAGCCCGCAGGGCAAACTGCTCCCCTCGATGCCCTTGGACGTTGCCGCGGAGGGCCTCTTGCACCAGGTAGTGGATCTGTTCCCGCTGCGGCTTAACCTGGGGCAGCCACTCCCGCGCCAGGAGGATGCGGGTGCGGATCTCTTCCAGTTCTGGCTGGTGCTTGGCTAAGAAGGGCTCGGGAGCATCGACAAATTGCGTTGCCCGCTGGACAATTTCCCCGCGTTCTTCCAGGCTCAGCTCCTGCCCCACCGGCACCACCAGCGCCAGGCGATCCAGCAGGTGGGGGCGCAGGGATCCCTCCTCGGGGTTGTAGGTGGCCACTAGAAGAGGCCGGCAGGGGTGCTGCAGGCTTAGCCCTTCCCGCTCCAGGCGGTTTACCCCGTCCCCCACCACTGCCAGCAGCAGGTTGACAATGGCCTCATCCAAGAGGTGGATGTCGTCTACGTAGAGCACGCCCCGGTGGGCGGCAGCCAAGAGCCCCGGCTGAAAAACCGTTTCCCCCTGCCTTACCGAGGCCTCCACATCTACCGATCCCAGCAGCCGATCCTCCGTCACCCCCAAAGGCACCTGGACAAAGGGAGGAGCTATCACCTGGGTAGGGGGCGTCGTTCCCTGGGGGTAGCGGGTCTTGGCCCAGTCCGACCACGTCTCGGGCCGTGCCGGATCGTCGTTGCAGTAGGAGCCGGCAATGACCTCAATGGGGGGTAGGAGGGCGTGAATGCCTCGGGCCAAGACGGACTTAGCTGTGCCGCGCGGCCCCACCAGCACCACCCCTCCCAAGCTGGGATCCACCGCCGCTAACAACAGAGCCAGCTTGGCGGTTTGCTGGCCGACTACGGCAGTGAGAGGGAAAGTGCGGGGAGGGGCTAGGGTTGCGGATCCTGGGGTTGAGAAGTAGGACGTGGCCATTGGCAACGGAGAACAGGGGGTGCGATACACCCAAGTCTATCGCTTGGAGGAGTTCCCCAAGGCATGGCCGACCGGCTGCCGCTAGCCTCTTCCTCGAACGAGATTTCAGCCAGTAGCAATCATCACATGCTTGGTCGCTTGATACTCTCGCACGGCCTCTGCCGAGAGATCCTTGCTAAAGCCCGATTGCTTGAAGCCGCCGTGGGGAGCCTCTGAGGCCATGGGCAGGTGGTCGTTAATCCAGACGGTGCCCGCTTCCAGCTCAGCGGCTAGTTTCAGGGCTCGTCCGATGTCCTGAGTCCACACAGAAGCCGCCAGCCCGTATAGGACGTCATTGCCCAGGCGTAGCGCTTCCTCGTCCTCGCGGAACGAGCTGAGGGTGAGGACTGGCCCAAAAACCTCGCTCTGCACAATCTCCGCTTTTTGATCGACATGGGTAATCACCGTGGGTTCGTAGAAGTATCCCCAATCCAGTAGGGAAGGGATCCGCCCGCCGGTCAGCACCTTAGCTCCCTCGGCTTTGGCCCGCTCCACGAATCCCATCACCCGCTCCCGCTGGGCTGCCGAGATCAAGGGCCCCATCTCCACTCCCGGCTCAAAGGGGGATCCCAGCTTGACGTTGCGCATGGCCTCGACAATGGCCTCTTGAAGCTGCGCCAGCTTGCTTTCGTGCACATAGACGCGGGTGGCTGCTGTGCAGTCCTGGCCGCTGTTGAAGGTGGCGGCAAAAGCAGCCTTGGCGGCCACCGTTTCCACGTCGGCATCTTCGAAAACCAAAAACGGGGCCTTGCCCCCCAGTTCCAGATGCACCCGCTTGAGGGTGTGGGCAGCCGTGCGCATCACCTGCTTGCCGGTGGCAGTGGAGCCAGTAAAGCTGACCATGCGCACCAGGGGATGCTCCACCAAGGCCTGACCCGTGGCATTGCCCCCAGTAACGATGTTAACCACGCCCGGCGGGATCCCGGCCTCGGCAATCAGTTCCGCCAGCTTCAGGGTGGTCAAGGGAGTAACAGGGGCGGGCTTGAGCACCACCGTACAGCCAGCTGCCAGCGCAGGGCCAAGTTTCCAGATGGCCATCAGCAGGGGGTAGTTCCAGGGGGTAATTTGCGCGCACACGCCCACCGGCTCTTTGCGAAAGAGCGAGGTGTAGCCCTTGGCATAGTCCCCGGCGCTGAGGCCATGGGCGTCGCGGGCGGCAGTGGCAAAGAAACGCAAGTTATCTACCGCAAAGGGCAGATCCGCCCCCAAACTGACGGCCTCGTAGGGCTTGCCAGTGTTTTCCGACTCCAGACGCGCCAGTTCGGCGGCGTGAGCTTCGAGGAGATCGGCCAGTTTCCAGAGGGCCAGGGATCGCTCGCTAGGGGTGAGTTTGGACCAGCGGCCATCGGAGAAAGCGGTGTGGGCAGCCTGCACGGCCCGATCCACATCAGCAGGGCTGGCGTCCACCACTTCTGCCAATTTCTCGCCAGTGGCCGGGTTTTCGATGACCATTAGGTCTCCCCCTTGGCTGTCGACCCATTGGCCATTGATCCAGAGTTTATGGGCCATGGCCGCTTCTCAACTGCTTGCTAGAAACATTTCTTCCCATTGTGCCGAATCTTGCCCAGCTTGG
>NZ_JANSHR010000018.1:0-1497 GCF_047461675.1 Synechococcus sp. R70.1 | reverse complement strand
AAGGGCATTCGCGACAGCGGGCCGTAGGCCGGGGATTCTCGTTCTTGGTTCCACGAGCGCACTTACCCTGTCAGGTTGCCCCTTCATGGCAGCGGTGCCGCTCTTCCCAAGCGTTCCCTCTCTCGTTCGCGAAGCGTTGCGAAGCAATGGCGGTTCGTACCGTTCCACACCATGCCCAAGAGTTCTAGACCTCGGCGCAAGATGTTGAGAGCGGCGTTGTGGTCGCGACACAGCACCAGGCCGCATCGCGGGCAACGGTGAGTACGAGTCGATAGAGTTTTCTTCACTAGATAGCCGCACCCTGAACACTCCTGGGTGGTGTACTCCGGCGGCACGGCAATCACCACCTTGCCAATCGCGTAAGCGGGACGTAGTCCTTACACCTTGCCGTAGTAGTCCAGCCACCCGGTGAAAATGCTCCATGCGGCATCCTGGAAAGTGCTCCGCACCGCTAACGCGAACGACTTGGCCAGATGATGGTTCTTGACCAAGTTCTGCACCTGCAAGTCCTCATACACCACGACGTCGTTAGACGCCACCACGCACCGGGCAAGCTTGATTGCCCAGTCTCTACGCTGGCGTTGAACCTTGAGGTGCAGCTTGCCAAGACGTTGTTTTTGCTTGAGATAGTTCTTGGACTGCCCCTTGCTGTCTTTCCTAAACCTGCGGCTCAACCTCCTTTGGTGTTTTTTGAGTCTGCGTTCAGCACGGCGCAGAAACTTAGGGCAACTGACCTTGTTGCCGTGTTGGTCGGTGTAGAAGTGCTCCAGCCCTAAGTCAAGGCCAATCATGGTGCCGGTGTACTGGCCCTCTTCCCTGCGCTCAAGGTCAAGGCAGCACTGGGCGTAGTACCCATCTGCCCGCCGGATAACCCGCACCCGGTTGATTTTGGAGCTGAGGATGAGTTTCCTCGCCTCCCCGCTGCAGTACAAGGCAAAGGTGCCAGCCTGGTTGCCGTCGGTGTTCGCGTTAGCGGGCCGTAGGCCTTAGGTGATGGACATTCCATCTGCCGACAACTTCCAGCCCGACTGCTTGTATTCCACAGAGCGGCAGTTCTTTTTGCTCGCGAAGCGGCGCGGAGCGCTCACTGGGGGTAGCCCTTCTTCTTCTCACCATCACGACAACGGCGGTAGAAGTTGGAGATGGCTGCCCAAGCTCGCTCTGCACTAGCTTGCCTGGCTGTTGAGTTGAGCTTGGCAGCAAACTCAAACTCCTGGGCCAGATGCTTACAAAGAGCGTACAGCTCCTTCTTGCCCACGCTTTGATTGTCCATCCAATAGTGCAGGCATTTGTTGCGTACACACTGCGCTGTGCGGATGGCTTCATCCAAGGCTTGGTACTGGGCTGGTGCTCCGTGGAGGAGCTTGGCTTCCCTCGCTTTAGCGGTGCGGAGCGCTTTGACGCGCATGATGCTAGTTTATCAGGGGAAACCTTGGATAAAATGCTGCGCCTTACATCCCCACCTTCAAAGGCGGGGCCTTACGGCGCTTTTTGGTA
>NZ_JANSHR010000017.1:0-1502 GCF_047461675.1 Synechococcus sp. R70.1 | reverse complement strand
AGGGATCCAACAAGTTGTTTCCAATTTCTAGGGATCCCCCCGAAGGGGGAACGGGATATCCATGACTTGGATGGCTCCAGCTTCCGCTTGTTGTTTCCAATTTCTAGGGATCCCCCCGAAGGGGGAACCTTGACCATTGAGGAGGGCTACGCTGACGGAGTCATCGAGGTTTCCAATTTCTAGGGATCCCCCCGAAGGGGGAACCCTGTGTTCTTGGAATGGGAGTACGGCAGCATTTTGTAGTGTTTCCAATTTCTAGGGATCCCCCCGAAGGGGGAACCTGACCTGGTACACCGAGCTCGGGAGGTCCCGCATGAGCAAGTTTCCAATTTCTAGGGATCCCCCCGAAGGGGGAACCCGGCTGCGGCTTTCATCTTCTTGGTAATCGGACATTCAAGTTTCCAATTTCTAGGGATCCCCCCGAAGGGGGAACCGGACTGGCTCACCGACCTCGAAGCGTGGGACCCCGCTGAGATTTGTTTCCAATTTCTAGGGATCCCCCCGAAGGGGGAACATCCGGGGGGCCGCAGAGATACAGAGCCCCGTAGTATTGCTATTGTTTCCAATTTCTAGGGATCCCCCCGAAGGGGGAACTCTTGAATGTTGTCTAGAATTACATTACCAGAACAAGCTGTTTCCAATTTCTAGGGATCCCCCCGAAGGGGGAACTTTGAGGTGTTCCTATGGAGCAGTTCCTTCTGAAGTAGTTTCCAATTTCTAGGGATCCCCCCGAAGGGGGAACGAAGCGGTCCAAAGCACTCACAGAAGCGCAACGTTTGCAAATCAAGTTTCCAATTTCTAGGGATCCCCCCGAAGGGGGAACGCTTGCTGGTGGTGGGCCAGCAGGGATCCAAGTTCACAGTCTGTTTCCAATTTCTAGGGATCCCCCCGAAGGGGGAACAGCCGATGTGCTCCATCGGTTCATCGAGAAGGACTTGGCGTTTCCAATTTCTAGGGATCCCCCCGAAGGGGGAACCTTAGATCACCTGCAAAACCCTGAATGGAGGGTTCTAGGATGTTTCCAATTTCTAGGGATCCCCCCGAAGGGGGAACCAGGGTACTAAAGAGTTCTATCGCTGGTACGTGTGTAAGTTTCCAATTTCTAGGGATCCCCCCGAAGGGGGAACGATCAGATTCAGAAGCTAACTCAACTTAGCTAACCTCAACGTTTCCAATTTCTAGGGATCCCCCCGAAGGGGGAACGGCCAAGAAAATACTAGACCGACACAACTTCCCCGTGTTTCCAATTTCTAGGGATCCCCCCGAAGGGGGAACTTGATAACACCAGTAGTACTCGCGACCATCGAACACGTTTCCAATTTCTAGGGATCCCCCCGAAGGGGGAACAACCGGGATATGACGGGTGGTTGAACCTTGCAACTGTAGCTATCAGTTTCCAATTTCTAGGGATCCCCCCGAAGGGGGAACTTGCTCTACCACCCAACACAACTCTTAGTGCAATCCAAGAAGTTTCCAATTTCTAGGGATCCCCCCGAAGGGGG
>NZ_JANSHR010000016.1:39396-53663 GCF_047461675.1 Synechococcus sp. R70.1 | reverse complement strand
AAGACGACGTGGAAAGGCATAGGCTCAGCTCACTTGCTGCCAAAGCCGCGGCTGTTGCCCCCCTTTTTGCCCCCCCCTTTGTCTGGCTTGCGGCTGGACTGCGAACGCCCTCGCCATTGGGGGCCACCTGCCGGCAGCGGGCCCCGTCCGCCCAGCATGCCCGGAAAGCCGCCCATGCTCATGGAGCGCATCATGTCGCGCATGCGCTGGAAATCGCTCACCAGGCGGCTGACATCCTCCAGCTTGTGGCCAGAGCCCAGGGCTACCCGCCGCTTGCGGCTGACGCTGCGGGCCAGCAGATCCGGGTTGCGCCGCTCCTCTGGCGTCATGGAGTTGATCATGGCCTCCGCCCGGGCTAGTTGCTCTTGGCCTTTTTGCAGCTGCTCGTCGCTAATTTTGCTCATTCCCGGCACTAGCCGCAGCAAGCTGGCTAGAGACCCCATGCGCTTGATGAGGCGCATTTGTTTAAGAAAATCGTTGAAATCGAACTGGGCGGTCATCATCTTTTCTGCCATGGCGGCGGCATCTCCCAGGTCGATTTCCTCCTGGGCTTTTTCCACCAAGCTGAGAATATCCCCCATGCCCAGGATGCGCGAGGCCATGCGATCCGGGTAAAAGGGATCCAAGGCCTCCACCTTTTCGCCAACCCCGATAAACTTAATGGGCTGGCCGGAAACCTGGCGAATGGAAAGAGCTGCCCCGCCGCGGGTATCGCCGTCCAGCTTGGTGAGGATGGCGCCGGTAAGGCCCAGCCGCTCGTGGAAGGCCTGGGTGAGGTTGGCCGCCTCCTGCCCCATCATGGCGTCCACCACCAGCAGGATCTCGTGGGGCTGCACCGCGGCCTTGATCTGCTCCAGCTCTGCCATCATCTCCAGGTCGATCTGGAGGCGACCGGCGGTATCCAAAATAACGTAGTCGTAGCCCTGTCCCCGCGCAGCTGCCACCCCCTGGCGGGCAATCTCGACCGGATCCGCTTTGCCCAGCTCGAAGACGGGGATCTGGATCTGCTGGCCCAGGCTCTTGAGCTGGTCGATGGCCGCTGGACGATAGATGTCGCCTGCCACCAGCAGTGGCTTTTTGCCTTGCTTGCGCAAATACAAAGCCAGCTTGGCGCAAGTAGTGGTTTTGCCAGATCCCTGCAAGCCAACCATGAGCACGATGGTGGGGGGATGCTCGGCCTGGGCAAGGGGCACGTTGGCTTCCCCCATCACCTTCACCAGCTCGTCGTAGACAATCTTGATAAACTGCTGATCCGGCGTTACCCCCGGGATCACCTCAGCGCCCAGGGCTGCCTGCCGCACCTCCTCGATGAACTGCTTGACCACCTGCAGGTTGACATCGGCCTCCAGTAGGGCGCGCCGCACTTCCCGCAGGGCTTCTTGGATGTTGGTTTCGGTGATCCTGTCCTGGCCGCGCAGCTTTCTCCAGGCCAGTTCCAACTTTTCGGCAAGGACATCAAACATGGGTGCTGTTGGTCAAGGGCTGCTAGGGCATTTCCTACCATAGTCCAGTTGGAGCCGCTCCAGCTTGGGGATCCCGGCCCCAGCGGCTACCTAGGCCGAGGAAGGCTAGCGACTTTACGAAAGTTTAAGCAACAATAGAAGGCGTCGCTTGCAGACTGGCCATGGTCAGTGTTGCTTCTTGCTCCTACAGCATCTCCGACTGGCAGTTGGGCTATCGCTCTTTGCGCCAGGAGTACGACTACTGGGTAACGGAGATCGAGGGGCGGATCCCTGAACGACTGCAGGGAACCCTCTTTCGCAACGGGCCTGGCAAGCTGGAAGCGGGATCCCAGCGCTATGGCCATCCCTTCGACGGCGACGGCATGGTCTGCGCCATCACCTTTGTGGGAGGGCGGGTGCATTTCCGCAACCGGTTTGTGCGCACACCGGAGTTTGAGGCAGAGGAAAAAGCTGGCCGAGTTCTCTACCGCGGCGTGTTCGGCACCCAGAAGCCAGGAGGCTGGTGGGCCAATTTTCTCGATTTGCGCTTTAAAAATCCGGCCAATACTAACGTCATCTACCACGGCGGCAAGCTCCTAGCCCTTTGGGAAGCCAGCGCTCCCTACCGCCTAAACCCAGCCACCTTGGCCACCGAGGGGGTCGAGACCTTTGGCGGTGCCCTTGCTCCTAATCAGCCGTTTACAGCCCATCCCCGCCGCCATCCAGAAACCGGAGATCTCCTGGCCTTTGGGGTGCGGACGGGCCCCCCCTCTACGCTTCTATTCTACCGCATTGACCCCCAAGGGCGGCTGGTGGAAAAGTGGGACTACCGCCTGCCGGATTTTGCCTTTTTGCACGACTTTGTCTGGACGCCCCGCCACTGGATCTTTTTCCAAAATCCTGTGGCCTTCAACCCCTGGCCCTACATGCTGGGCCTGCAGCCAGCCGGAACTTGCCTGACCCTCAAAAAAGGGGAGCCCACCCGTATCTGGCTATTTCCTTCCAAGGGGAAGCCGCTGCACCTGGAAACGGAGCCGGGGTTTGTCTTTCACTTTGTCAACGGCTACGAGGTAGGGGAAAAGGTCCTAGTCGATGCCGTCGTCTACGAGACCTACCCCGCCCTGGAGCCCGGAGCCGACTACCTGCAGATTGACTTTGCCCAGGTGCCAGCGGGCAAGCTATGGCGGTTTGAGCTGGATCCCAAGGCAGGCAAAGTCAAGCGGGAGCTGCTTCTGGATCGTTCGGTGGAGTTCCCGGCTATCCACCCGGCTTGCGTTGGCCGACCCCACCGCTACCTCTACGTTGGCGCTACCCATGCTCCCGGCCCCAACGCACCCCTGCAGGCCATCCTCAAGCTGGACACCGCAACAGGCCGCAGCGAGCAGTACAGCTTTGCCCCCCGCGGCTTCGTGGGAGAGCCGGTATTCATCCCCGATCCCGAAGACGCTGCGGAGGAAGCCGGGTGGGTTGTAACAGTGGTCTTTGATGCAGCCAGTCAGCGCTCGCAGGTGGCGATCCTAGAAGCTGCTAACCTAGCAGCCGGCCCAGTGGCGCGGATCCCCTTGCGGCATCACCTTCCCTATGGCCTTCACGGCAGCTTTACCCCCTGCCTCTGGGCTGAGCCGGATTAGAGCCCTGTCCGCGCCAGTAGGCGAGAGGCTATGTGTTAGACTGGGAGTCAGAATTCCCGCGGGGGGGTGTCAGAATGGCCTCTGGTCTGGAACCTTCCCTACAGCGTCTAAGCCCAGTCCCAGAGCCAAAGAGCTCCCCTGGACTAGAAGCAACGGTTGGCGTTAGCAATCTGCCGGTCTCAGAGGGGGAAGTAGCCTCTACCTTCTTCAACTTAGGTGATGCCGCCACGTCGGGAGAAAAAGCAACGGTGGCAAGACAGCGACCCTGCCTAGAGCCCATCCCTCCCCCAGGGGAAGTGATGCAGTATCGGGCCATTGGCCTCATTGAGGGTCAGTATATTCCTTCCCCAGATCGCTTTACGCGGGGGGTTTTGCGCACCTCAGATGGTCTGGATATCCATGCTGTCCTCCTGGGCCGGGTGATGAGCCTAGTGCGCAAGCACCTAAGGCCGGAGCGCAACTACCTGTGGGTGGTCTATCCCCGCACCCGCGACAAAGGCCAAAATCTCCACGTCCAGCTGATGGGAGTCTGGGCCCCGGAGGAAATGGGGCAAACCCTGCCCGAGGGATCCTGCCCAAGGGTGGTGCCGGACTGGTTTTCCATTCGCGGCGAGGTCGTTTTTCAATCCCAGGAGAGAGGGTTCATCATCGTCAAAATTCGCCGCTCCCACTCTCAGTTGCCCTCCCCTACTCATCCCCTGCCAGCCGCTAGCTCCAGCGACCAGCAAGTAGCTAGGCCGGGGAGCCAGCAGCAAGCAGGATCGGCTTTGCCGGCAGCGCCCCAGGCTTTTAAGTTGCGCCTCCTTGGATCCCTGCCAGGCAAAGGAGTAGGTATCTTCTGGGATCTGCAGGCGCGCCGCCGCGGCTCCCAGCTCTACATAGAGTCAGCAACTCCTATTGGCCCTGTGCCCAGAGAGCGGCCACAGCCCCAGGCAAAACGTTCAACTTCCCCTTCCAAACCCAAGAAGAAACCTCCCAGCGCCCCAAGGCGCGCGCAACAACCGCTCCCCAGTCAACCTGGCCTGCCGCTGGATCCCGCCAAGGCAGCCAAACCTCCCAAGCCCACTAAGAAGAAACGTCCATAGTTTCTACCTTCGCCATGACAGAGTCAAACCCTCCTCCCAGCAAAGATGAATTCATCTCCCCCCGCTACCCCTACTGGGGCGAGGTCAAGCCGCAGAACTTGGTTTTTGATGCCAATTTACAAGAATTCAGCCATAAGGTGTCCCTAATTTGTAGCTTAGAGACAGGGGGCAAGATTACCCCAGAAGAAGCCTACCGCCAAATTAAAGAGCTGTGGAAACAACTCAAACAAACCAAAAAAGCTATCCTGGACGAGCCTAGGTGGAATGAGCCTCCTCCCAAGTTGCCAGAAGAAGAGTGAGTTAGGGCTTTCCTCTAGCCCTCCTTCGGGACAGTGCTGCGGAGCAGCTTTGTGGCACCCTGGGCAACCTCGCCAACGAAACAAGCTAGCAACTTAGCACGTCCGTTTCTTCTAGTAGGTTTAAAATCGGGTCTCAAACTCGATGGAAAGGGTGTTGTTGCCCTGGAAGTCGGTGCTGGCGCGGGTGAGGGTTTGGTCGCTGAGGCGGTAGCGGGCGCTGTAGCGGGTGGGCTGCAAGGGATCCGTCAGGTTGCGTTGCACGGAGACGGAAGTGGTCGGCCCCAGATCGCGGGCTACTTCCAGGACCAGGCCCACCGAGGAGCGTCTGGGAGCACGGGTGTCAACTGGGGGAACGGGGCTGAGGCGAACCTCATCCAGGCCAAGGGTGTCCCCCAGCGTTTCCACCACATCGTTGAGTAGGGCCGTTCCCGCCAGCCCGGCCACCCCTGCTTCTGGATTGAGTCGGGCCAAAGCTGTTCCTCCTAGCAGGGCGACGATCTCTTCTGGGGAGCGGCTGGGACTGCTAGAAAGCGTCAAAACCCCGTTGCGGGGATCCGCAGCCGCAAGCTGGCTGGCCCGCCCGTTGACGGTGGCCAAGATCTCGATGCTCTGCTGGGATCCCGGCAGGTTGTGGTTGGTGTCGAAGGGAGACAGCTCCTGGGGAAAGCGGTAGACCTCGAAGGCTTGGGTCACCAGACGCAGGTTGAGGAAAGGATCGAAGGGGTTGTCCAGGTCAAAGGTGGCGGTGTTGGGGCGGGAGCGATCCAGGCGAAAGTTGGCAATGGGCAGGCTGACGCGGCCTCGCTCCAGGGCGATAGTGCCCGCCGGGCGGAGATCTGAGGGGGTGCCGAACAGGCGCAAGCTGCCGGTGGCGTTGAATTCAAACAGGTTGGGGCGCTGCACGCGGATCCCGGGCCCTAAGACCAGCTCCAGCCCGTTCAGCCGCGGCTGCCAGAAGGGATCTGCCTGAGTCGAGTCGGCGGGAGCTGCCGCTTGGCGGCGGCTGACCTCGATAATCCCATGGGAGGCCTCTAGACGACCCTCGAGCAAAGGACGCAAGAGCAAGCCTTCCACCAATACGCTGCCTTCCAAGCGGCCGGTGTAGAGATTGGGCAGGTTGAGCTGGATCCCTTGCAGTTGCAGCGTTAGGGGTGGCGAGGTTTCGTCCATCTGCAGGGCGCCGCGGGAGTTGACAGGCAAAACCCCTCGAGCCACCAGGGATCCGCCCCCCACCTGTCCCTGTAGCTCCCGCACCTCCAATTGGTTGAGGTTAAAGACAATTTGGCCGGTCAGGTTGGTGATAGGCTCCGGCAGGGCAGCCAGCTTGAGGATCCCGGAGCTGAGGTTGAGGTTTCCCTGCAGGCTAGGCTCTTGCAAGGTGCCGCGGATGGCCAGCTCCAGTTGGCTTTGGCCACCTTCCCAGCGCACCTGGTCGGTGAAGAGGTTGATTAGGCGCAGGCCGTCCTTCTTGGCTTGCAGGGTAAGGTCAATCTGATCCGAGACAGCCCGCACCTGGGCAAAGGGCAGGGTGTAGGGCACCAGGCCGGAAAGGCGGATTGGCTCGTCGCTGTTGGCTAGGAGAGCACCCTCCAGACGCAGTTGACCCTGGTTGTAGTCAAATTGCCCCTCTACCTCCCGCAGCGGCACCTGGTGGATCCGGGCGTTCACCACCCTCAGGGAGCCGCGGGCCCGGGGATCCCGCAGGTTGCCCGCTAGTTCCACATCCAAGTTGAGATCCCCTTGGAGTTCCAGCCCCTCGGGCAAGAAGCGATCCAGCAAAGCCAGAGGAAACCCCTGAATTTGCAGGGATCCCGACTGCTCCTCCAGACCCAACTTGCCGGTGAAAAGGGCTTGGCGTTCCCCACTGCGCAACAGCAGCGGCTGTAGCACCACCGCCCCCTCGACTAGGCTGCCGGCAGCGGTGAGGCTTTCGACCCTAAACTCCTCTGCTTGCCAATTCCAGCCCTCCAGGTGAAAACTGACGCTGGGCTGGTCGAGACTGCCAACCAAGCTGAGGCTGGCCTGGAATTCTCCTTGCAAGCTGGTGGGTGGCGGGATGCGGGGATCCATGCGGCTGGCCAAGGCCTCCAGGTGGGCGGCCAGGACCTGGGCGTAGTGCTCCAATTGCTGCAGCAGGGGAGAACCGGGCAGGCCAACCGGCTCTGTCTCTAGCACGGCAGCAGGGCCTAGCGGGGGCAATTGCAGGCCGCGGGTGGCGAGGTCTTGCCACTGCCGCCACTTAAAGGCAGAGACAATGTCTTCCAGGCGACCCTGGCGGGTGCGGATCTGCAGGTCAATTTGCGGAACGGGAAGCGCCGAGGCGGGCTTCAAAGCAGCCTGGAAGGAGGCCGCCGGCAGCTCCAGGGTGCCGCTGGCGGTGTAGGTGCTCTCGAACAGCTCCAGTTGGGCTTGGGCAATGGTCAGGCGAGAGGGGCTGGAGCTGTCTCCAGGACGGTAAGCGAAATCCACGGAGAGGCCCTGGGCTTCGATCCCCCCTAGCCGCAGATCTGCCACCGCTGCCCGTCCTCGGGTAGCGCCGCTTGCCAGGTCAACGGTCACCTCCCCATCGAGGCTCCCCTGCAGACTGGCCCACGGCCCAGCAGCCACTCCCCCCAGTAGAGCCAGCGGCAAGCGGTTCGCCGCCACCTGAAGCTTACCTTGGTGGCGTTGGCCGCGCAGTTCCCCCTCGCCCAGCTGCAGCTCGAACTGCAAGGGCCGAAACTGGGGATCCAACTGCAGCGCCAGCCGCTCCCGCGTCCCCTTCAGCTCCACTGTCATCCCCTGGCTAGACCCCTGAAAGGGCCCGGCCAAGTCAGCAAAGGCCACCTCTCCCACCCGCAAGCCGCGCACCTTGGCCTCGCCGGCCACCTGCAGGTTGTCCGGAGATCCGCGGAGCCGCCCCGATCCCTGCAGCACTCCTGCCACCCTCGGCGGCAAGCCGGGCACTTTGGCTAGGGGGATCCCGTCAGCGGCAAAGTTGAGATCTAGAGACCCCACCTGCAAGGTCTGCGGATCCGCGAGGATGCGCCCCTCTACTCTGCCCAAGCGGGTGGTGTCGGCCAAGACTTCTGCTGCTTGGATTGCCAAGCCCCCGCCATCCCAGGCCACCTGGCCTCTAATGGAGTCAACTAGCCCATTTTCCTCCCCAAGCCGCGACAGGGTCAGGGATCCCTGGGCCCGCAGCGCCGACAGGAGACCCACCTCCGCCGCCTTCCCTGTGTCCACCTGCGCCCTCAGCTCCCCAGAGACAGATCCCGGCCACTGCGGGTTGAAAAACGCCAGCGGCACAGCCTGAGGAACCACCTGCGCCTGGAGCTGTCCTGCCTCCCACCGCCCCGCCGCCTGGATCCGGCCCTCCCCTACGGCCAACACTGCCTGGGGCACCTCCACCACCCAGCCGTCCCTGCCAGGCAGGATCTGCAGCTGTCCTCTTCCAGCGAGCTCCCCTCCCTGGATTTCCCAAGTGGCCTCCACCTGGGGCTGGGATCCTGCCAGCACCACCTGGGCCTGAGCAGTTACCCGCCCCGCCCAAGGCAGCTTGCCCCTCTGTGGCAGGTTGACGCCGTAGAGGGACAGCACCTGCCCCGCGTCGGCTGCGGTAACCTGCAGATCAAACTGGCCTGCCAAGCCGCTAGCCCACTGCAGTTGGCCGGATCCCTCGAGGCGTCCGCCTGCAGCTTGCAAGTCAATGGCCTCAAAGGCCAAGGTCTGGTCGGCTAAGCGGAAGCCAAAAGCATATTGCGGCACCGGCAGGCGATCCACCCGACCTGGCGAGATCCCTTGCAACTGCCCTTGGATCTGCGGCCCCTCCAGAGGGCCGGTGACCGCCAGGGATCCCGCCACCACCCCTTTTGCCGCCACTGGCAGCTTGAAGTTGAAAGTCTCCTGGATTTGCTGCAGGCTGGCCGGGGCGATGGCGGCTTGCAGATCCAACCCCTTGTCGCTGAAGGCGATGGAGCCGTTGAGATCTTCAAAAGCAAGCTGGCCAAAGCGGCCGCTTATCCCCTCCAGTTCCAGCTCCTCTAGGGTAAAGCGAACAGAGCCCCTCACCTCCTCAAAAGGACGAGGCAACCTCTCCAGCCTCAGCCGCGCCTGCTGAACCTGGGCTTGCCCCGTCAACTCCAAAGGGCGTTTGTGCAAGCGGGACGGCGTCCCTTCTCCTCCCCAAAGGACTTGCAGAGCTAGACTAGCTTCCCCCTCCACCTCCGCCCAAGGCGCTGCCGGCAAGATGCTGGGCAGCAGATCCAAAGGCAGGCGAGCAGCAGCAACCGTCACCGAACCAGAAACCTGGGCAAAGTCCGCCACCCCCCGCAACTGCAGAGGGTACCTCCCTCTACCTGCCAGCGGGCGCAGGACCGCCGAAAGCTGGAAACTGGCTCGTCCTCCGGCTTTCTCCCCCGGCAGGGCACTCAGCCTCACCTGCACCTGGCCCTGCAGCCCCTCGAACTGCCGTCGCTCCCCTACTAAGGGGATGGCCGTCAGGGATCCCCCCCGCAAACGGATGTTCAACCCCTGCAAGGGCAGGGATCCCTCCCCTTGAGGCAGTTGAAACTGCACGTCTGCCCAGCCGCGATCCAGCGTTTCCATGAGCAGCAACTGGGGCTGGTTTAGGGTAACATTGAGCACCCACTCGCCGGTTTGTAGCCATGTCCAGAAGTCGGGGCTGAGGTCAATAGAGCCAATGCTGGCCAAGTGTTCAATGAAGCTTTCTCCCAGCCGCACTCCCCAGGGAGCCACAAGCCTCACCTCTCCCAATTCCACCCGCCGGCGCATTGCCTGCGAGAGGGTAACTTCCACCTGGGGCAGCACTTGGTTCTGAAAGTAGATGCCAGTTCCCCAGGCGGCGCCAAAGGCGGCAGCCGTCAAGCCCAAACCCAGGCCTGCCCCTATCCTTGCCCAAGTCTTGGAGGAGAGGGGAAAGGGTCGCTGCGGCACTTCACCCTCTTTGTTGCGTCGCTCTTCGCCCAACACCTACCCTCAGGATCCAAAGCACACCCCTTGAGAAGCCCTCCTTGGGGATAGCCAAAGCTGCCCCCATCCTACCCAAGGACTCCTGGCTTGCCATGAGGGGCCAGAGAGAAGAAATCCCTACTCCCAGCCGCAATCCCCTGCCCATGGACATTGCTTGATCCAGCCCTCTACAATGAGGCCCACGGGTGGTCTGTCTACACCCCCAGCTTGCCGGGGGGATCCCCCTGGCAGGGCAGTGTGAGCTACCACGTAAGTAGGGAGCAGTACGAGGGGCTTACAGTTTTGTCCCCTGGTGTGTTGTATAAGGTTGTATAAGCCTTTTGGAGCAGTCGAGATAAAGGAGAGAAGCCATTCCGGAACCTCTGTCTTTGACAGTTAGCTTGCGTGGTAGCCACGAGGCCCTGGAAGACTGCCAGGTCTTCCACCTAGCTGGCCTTCTGGATGCCTTCTCTGAGCCGGTGTTCGTGAAAGTGGTCACCAGGCACCTAGAAAAGGGATCCCCCAACCTTATCCTGGACTTGACAGGGATCGATTTCATCGACAGCTCCGGCGTCGGTGCCCTGGTGCAACTGGCCAAACTGGTGCAAGAGCGCGGGGGCATCTTCCAGGTAGTGAGCAATCCTCGCATTACCCAAACGGTAAAGCTGGTGCGGCTGGAGAAGTTCTTGTCCCTGCGCAATTCACTCCAGGAAGCTTTGGATTATCTAGCTGCAGAGAGCAAAAGGCGCTCCGAGCAGGCCTCTCCCCCCTCTGAGGCTGGCTCCGAAGCCGCCGGATCTAGCCCGGAGGAGCCCAAGGGCGAAGCTTCCTAGGCCGCTGCTGGGATATTGGAATGGGTCTGGGGACTTTTTGGGGCATCAGCGCCGGCGCCGGGGATCCCGAGTGGCTGACCCTAAAAGCTGTTCGGGTTCTCCAGGCTGTCAACTGGGTGGCCTGTCCCCAAAATGCTGCTGGCCAGCCTGGTTTGGCCTACCAAATCGTGCGTCCTTGGCTGCAACCGGGACAAACGCTCTTGCCCCTGCCTTTGCCCTTTGTTACCCAGCCTGAGCTCCTCCAGGCGGCGTGGGAGGCGGCTGCCGAGCAACTAGCTCCCCTTCTGGAGCAGGGAGAAGATGTGGCCTTTGTCTGCGAAGGGGATGTGGGCCTCTACAGCACCTTTGCCTACCTGGCCCAGGCCCTGCGGCAGCGGCTCCCTGACCTGCCCATCCAGGTCGTACCGGGGGTATGCTCTCCTCTGGCTGCTGCGGCGGCTTTGGGATCCCCTTTGGCCCTCGGCCCCGAGAAATTGGCAATTTTGCCCGCTCTTTTTGCCCTAGCAGAGCTGGAGGAAGCCTGTGCTTGGGCTGAGGTGGTTGTCCTCATGAAGGTGGCTTCCGTCTACCCCCAAGTTTGGCAGTGGCTGGCCGAAAAAGGCTGGCTGCAGCGGGCTAGCCTAGTGGTCTGGGCCGGCTGGCCCCAGCAAGCCCTTTTCCCCACCCTCGACGGATTGGCCGACTACCGCCCCCCCTACTTTTCCCTATTAATCCTGTGGCCTCAGAATCGCAGCTCTCCTCGAGTGGCTGACTTGCCAAAAAGCTCCTAAAAAATGAGCTTTTCTCCAGGAGAAAAAGCAAGAAGATTTGACCGCAGGATCTGCGTGTACTACCCGTGAAGAAAGATGGAAATCAAATTGAAGAAGTAACATAAACTGTTAAAAACAGTTGCCAGCCGCTACAGGGGTAGGCGGCCTGGGCTAGATTAGAGGTGTAGTGATTCAGGAAAGGAGGTAGATCCAGCGGAAAGGTAAGACACCGGCTTGCAACTTGCTCAGCCTCAAAACTGCCAGCAAAACAACCTCTCAAGTTGATCCCACGTAAGCTCTCAATTGGCTGTGCTGGCAGGTGTACCAAGCAAGGGGTTGTCTTGCCTAGTGGAGCACCTGGCCTCTCCGACAGGTTTTCCCCCAAGCTAAGGGACATGGGAGCTAAATCAAATAGCGGCTGGGTTTACTGAAGCCAGGCACTGTAGCGTGAGGGGTCGCTTACCTCGTCTGGAGTGGTGAAAAGACAGTAAGTTCTGCTGCTTCTGGAAGCGCCGGCCTGCTATTTCGAGTCTCCAGCAAGAATCAGCGAAGATTGGAGAAGACGTGGAAAACCGGTGCTTCGGTGAGGTTCAGGTGCTCCTCCTGCAGGCTCTAGCGAGCCAAGATTTTTAGTAAAACTTGAGATTTCTTGAGGTGGGGGGTCTCTATGTTTACCTTTCTGTCGAAAATTGCAAGAGCAGTTATTCGCGTGTTCACCCCTGCCAAGTCCGACCTAGTGGAAGTCGGCTACCAGCCCATCACAGATGATATCTATCGCTATCGCGGCAAGCGCTCGGCTCGCTATGCCGGTGAGCTGTAGGACGAGGGGGGAAGGAGAGGGGTTTGCCACGTCCAGGGGTTGAGCTCCTAAGAGGTGGCCAGCGGGTTGGTCTTCGTTTCAGGGCTGTTAAGCTCTGGCTTTGGTTCTGGGGTGGCGGTTCTCGGACAAGGGCCGCCACTTCGCATTGTTTGCGAAAATGGTAGGGATACGTAAGCGCTCCCTCCACAGTGCCCTCCCTCGTGGTCTATCCCGCCACAGCCGTCGACCTGGATCCTGTGGTGGAGGTTCTTGCCCAGGTCTTTTACCCGCCCCTAGGCCTGCAACGCTGGCTGCACCCCATTCACAAACGGATCATTCGTCAGGATTTACGCCTCAAGCTGGCAGCCAGGGATCCCTACTACTGCTGCTTAGCGGCGGCGGTGGGGGCGAAAGTGGTGGGGACTGCTGAGATCTCGCTGCGGGCGATGGCCCACGGGAAGTATCCCTACCTTTCGAACTTGGCGGTGCTGCCAGAGTGGCGACGGCAGGGAATTGCGCGACAGCTTTTGCTCAGCGCTGAGGAGGTAGTGCAGAAGTGGGGCTATCGCCGGTTACAGCTGCACGTCCTGGAAGATAACTTGCCCGCCCAGCAACTCTACACCCAACTGGGCTACGTGCCCCTCGAGCGCACCCCTCAGCTTTGGCAGTGGCTGGGGATCCCACCCCAGCTTTTGCTCTGCAAGTGGCTGCCGTAAAGTTATGTAAACTAGAGGGAAAAGGCGAGAGAGGCGTTGCCGTGGACGTTGAGACCGTAAGCAGGAGGGGCTGGGGGGCCGTATTTGTAGCTTTGTTTGTAGCTTTGCTGGTTAGCTTTGGAGGGGTTCAGGCCGCCTTTGCCCAGTGGGGCACTACTCCCCTGCCCTCGATTGGAGCCCCAGCGCCGGAGTTTGAACTGCCAGATCAGTCGGGCCAGGTGCGGCGCCTGGCGGATTTTCGCGGCAAGTGGGTTGTGCTCTACTTCTACCCCCGCGACTTCACTGCCGGATGTACGATCGAGGCCCGCCGCTTCCAGCAGGATCTGCCCAAGTTCCAGGCCCTAGGAGCGGAGATTGTGGGCGTAAGCGCCGACTCGGTGGACTCCCACCGCCGTTTTTGCCTAGCAGAGGGGCTGCAATTTCTTTTGCTGTCGGATCCCCAGGGCACGGTTAGCCGCGCCTACGGCTCGTGGATGGGGGATATGGCCCTGCGCAACACCTTTCTCATTGATCCCGATGGGATCCTGCGGGCTATTTACCCAATCGTCAACCCCTACCGGCACAGCGCCGAGGTCTTGGCCCAACTGCAGGAGCTTACCAAGAAGGGCTAGTCCTGGGGGCCAAAGGTCTGCTCGAACTCTTGCAGCAGCTCGTCAATCTCCTCTAAGGCTTGGTTGACATCGACGCGCAAGTCCCTGAGATCCGGCCTTTCCAAAAGCTTGACCAGGACGGGCCGGCGCTCGCGAATACGTCTGATGCGCTCTTTTAGGGCGGCAATTTCCGCTGGCTCCATAGCTGCAGTGGTTGCCTCAGCTCCTCTAGCTTATCGCTTTCCTAGTCAGATCGCGGCCTTTGCTAACCCCTGCCCTAGACCATGGGCACAAATTGCACGGGGAAAGCTTCCTTTTGCACCACTCCTTCCGGCGTTTTGTGGAGAATGAGCAGGGACTGGGATGCCTTGCTTTCGCCTACCGGTACCACTAGGGTACCTCCCACCGCCAGTTGATCCAGAAGCGCTGTCGGCACGGTTGGGGGTGCGGCTGTAACCACAATGGCGTCGTAGGGGGCGTGTTCCGGCCAGCCCTGATAGCCATCTCCCTGACGCACCTCCACGTTGCGGTAGCCAAGGGAGGCCAGAGTTTGCTGAGCGCGGGTGGCTAGGGGAGACAGTCGCTCCACGCTGTACACCTGTCGGGCCAGCTCACCCAAAATGGCCGCTTGGTAGCCGGAACCAGTGCCGATTTCCAGCACCACCGACTCAGGCGTGAGGCGGGCTGCCTCGGTCATAAAGGCAACGATATAGGGCTGAGAGATCGTCTGGCCGTAGCCGATGGGCAGGGGGCAATCTCTGTAGGCGCGATCCCGCAGCTCGGGGGGAACAAAGAGGTGACGCGGCACCTTGCGCATCGCCTCCAGCACCCGGGGATCCCGGATCCCGCGCTGAAGGATCTGCTCCCTTACCATCCGTTCCCGTTGGTCAGCCCAGGGATCCAAGCCACTCTCGGCACAGGGCTGAGGAAGGCGAACCCCACCCGTCCTGCTAAAGAGGGACGAGAACAACCTTACCATTGGCGCCTAACCTCCAAAGCTAACAGCTTGCCCGGATTTCCCTGGAATGCTGCGCCGTAACTTGGGATCCCTCACCTCGATCCTGGCCCACTTTTAAACCTGCTGCCACAAATTTCTCCCGGAAATTCCATAGCCCCGGTCCTGCAAGGGCCCAGGGTGGCCAAAATCCGTCGGGGTGAGTCGTTGCTAGCGAA
>NZ_JANSHR010000016.1:0-39296 GCF_047461675.1 Synechococcus sp. R70.1 | reverse complement strand
ATGGAAGAATCTAGGAGCTACAGGAGGGCTTAGCGGTGTCTGTCGAACCAGCGCATCAGCATTGCCGCTAGGCGCTCAGGGTTGTGGCGCACCAAGCCAGTTTCGGGATCCTCTTGCATGACGTTGGCCAGAACGGCCCGGCAGCCCAAGTAGGCTAGCTTATCCGGGTCCAAAACCACAAACTCGGAGCCGTTGCGGCGGTAACGCTCTAGGGTGCGAGGGGAGGGGGGATCCCGTTGCACTAGGACGGCATCGAACAGGCGCAGGCCCGCCACCCGATCCAAGGCCATGACGTGATCCCCAACGGTGTAGCCGTCGGTTTCCCCCGGCTCCGTCATGATGTTGCACACGTAGATGTGGGGCGCCATGTTTCTGGCCAGGGCCTCGACAATTTCAGGGACGAGGAGGTTGGGAATGATGCTGGTGTAGAGGCTGCCCGGTCCTAGCACTACCAACTCTGCTTTCTCAATAGCCTCGATTGCCTCGGGCAAGGCGGGAGGGTTGGGGGGATCGCAGCCAATGCGGCAGATGCGCCCCCTAGCTTTGGTGATGTTGGACTCACCCACGACGCGGCGGCCATCGCTTAACTCGGCCCAGAGGGTGACATCGGCTAGAGTAGCCGGCAGCACCCGTCCCTGAATGGCCAAAACCTGAGAGGTAGCGGTGATGGCCCGGACCAGGTCGCCCCCGGTTACCGCGGTGAGGGCGGTGATGAACAGGTTGCCGAAGCTATGTCCACTCAGCCCTTCCCCCGCCTGGAAGCGGTACTGGAACAGCTCGGTGAGGAGCTTTTCCTCGTTGGCCAAGGCCGTGAGGCAGTTGCGGATGTCGCCAGGGGGCAACACGCCGATCTCCCGCCGCAGGCGCCCTGAGGAGCCGCCGTCATCGGCCACGGTAACGATGGCGGTGATGTTGGAGCTGTAGTGCTTCAGCCCCCGCAGCAGGTTGGAGAGGCCGGTGCCACCCCCCAGCACCACGATGCGAGGGCCACGGCTTAGCCGCCGATGCGATAGGAGCTTATCCACCAGCGCTTCGTCCCCTTCCGGGATCAGCACATCTTCGATGGAGCGCAGGGCGCTGCGAAAACCTAGCACCGCCATCACCAAGCCAATCCCGGTTACCAAGGGACCACTGATGTTGTTCGGGATCCAGGTGGTGATCCAGCGCAGGGTAATGTCGATTAGCCGCTTCAGGCGAAAGATGGGGGTCAGCTCCGTCCAAATGGCAATGCCCAGCAGCATCAGGAGTACGCCTCCCACGGCCAGGCTCAGCCAGCGTTTGACGGCCAGGCCAGGGAAGAGCCATTTCCAGCCACTTCGCCACCAGGCAGCCTTGCGGCGGCGAGGTCCCCGGATGGGGGACTTGTTGCGGAGCTCAGGTTTACTCATGGGAAAGAACGCCGGCCAAAGGGATCCTAGCCTCTGGCTGCTCCTTGCTGGGGCCAGCAGGCGGTGCTCCAAAGCAGGCTTCCAGCTCCCGCTGCGACTCCAGCAAATGGCAGTGCTGAACCTGGAGGTTGAGCTCGGGCAGGCCAGAGCCGTTGGCAGGAAGGGTCCAAGGCTGCAAATCCTGGGCCAAGCGTTCCACCAGGGCCACGGAGCGGTGTTGTCCGCCGGTACAGCCGATGGCGACGGTTAGGTGAGGCCGCCGTTCTGCTCGATAGTGGGGCCACCAGGCCCGGAGGAGGGAAAAGATCTGCTGGTAGGTGGACTGGGTCAGCGGATCAGCAAAGAGAAACTCCTGCAGCAGCCGATCCTGGCCAGTGAGGTGGCGCAGATGGGGCTGAAAGAAAGGGTTGGGCAGAAAGCGCACGTCAAACAGCAGGTTGACCTCAGGAGGAATGCCGTACTTGAAGCCAAAGCTCACTAGCCGCAGGTTGAGGGGTTGGGGGAGCCCCTGCACCAAGGCTTGCAGTTGCTGCCGCAGTTGTTGGCTATTGAGCTCCGAGGTATCCAGCAGGTGGGTGCAGCGCTGCCGGATGGGGGCTAGTTCGCGGATTTCTTGCTCGATGGCTTCCAGCAGGCCGCCACCGGTGTGGTGGGGGTGGGGGCGGCGGTGGGCGCTAAGACGCTTGAGCAAGACCGAAGGCCGGGCTTCTAGGAACAGGAAAGGGATCCCCTGGGCTCGCATCCAGGCATCTAGCTCGGGGAGCTGCTCCCGATACTCTTGGGCGTGGAGATTTAAACTCATGGCCAAAGCGGCGTGGTGAGGCCGCATCGCTTCAACCAAGGGGATGACCTGGGCAGGCGGGATCCCTTCCAGGCCGGTGTAGCCCAGTTGCTCGAGTTGCTGAATGGCCAAAGTTTTCCCTGCTCCGGTCAGGCCGGCAAGCACCAGAACGGCTGGGGCTGCAGAGGTTGGTTTTGTCGGCTGATTGTCCATGCAGCCTATTCTAGGGCGAGGGGGGGATCTACCTCTACTGGCTAGCGGCAAAATGTCAGAGCCTGGCCGCGCACCGAGGGATCCACCTGGCCGTTTTGAAAGACGATCTGCCCGCCCACAATGGTTAGCAACGGCCAGCCCACCAACTCCCAGCCCTCGAAGGGGCTCCAGCCACATTTGGTCAGCAGCTCTTCCCGTCGCACTGGCTTGGGCGTATGCCGATCCACCAGCACCAGGTCGGCGTCGTAGCCCACCTGCAGCCGCCCCTTGTTGGGGATCCCGTAGAGGCGGGCCGGCGCCTCGCACATCCACTGCACCACCTGGTGTAGGGTACAGCGGCCCTGCTGCGCGGCTGTCAGCATCAGGGGCAAGGCCGTCTCCACCCCAGGCATGCCAGAGGGGGAGTGGGGGTAGGGCTGGGCCTTCTCGGCCAGGGTGTGGGGGGCATGGTCAGTGGCGATGCAGTCCAGAATGCCGTCGTGCAGTCCCTGCCAGAGTTGCTCCAAATTGGCGGGATCCCGCAGCGGCGGGTTCATCTGGGCCAGGGATCCTAGGCGAGCGTAATCGGCAGTGCTCAGCAGCAGGTGTTGGGGGGTAACCTCAGCGCTGACCCAAGCTGGCTTGTGCTGGCGCAGCAGCTCCACCTCCAGGCCAGTGGAGAGGTGCAAAATGTGCAGGCGGTGGCGGTAGCGGGTGGCCAAGTCTAGAGCTCGGCGCGAGGCAATCAAGGCTGCTTCTTCGTCCTGAATGAGGGAGTGAACCGCCACATCCGTACGTCCGGCAAAAAGAGCTCGGCGGGCCTGAATCCGCGCGTGATCCTCAGCGTGGACAGCAATGACCAGGTTGGGATCCGTTTCGGCAAAGATCCTCTCTAGGGCAGCCTGATCATCCACCAGTAGCGGACCATGCATGGAGCCCATGAAGATCTTGATGCCGCAGGCTCCTTGCGCCCGTTGCAGCTCCTTCAAGTTATCGGCAGTGGCTCCAATGAAAAAGCCGTAGTTGACGACGCACTTGCTGGCAGCCCGCGCCAATTTGTCCTCCAGCGTTCTCTGGTCAATTGTTGGCGGATCCGTATTGGGCATCTCCAAAAAGCTAGTTACCCCACCGCGAGCGCAGGCCCAGGATCCCGTCTGCAGGTCTTCTTTGTGCTCGCGGCCTGGCTCGCGAAAGTGAACCTGGGGATCGATCACCCCCGGCATCAGGGTATGGCCCTTGGCCTCGATGACCCTAGCCACCCCTTCTGTGGAGAGATGTTGGCCAATCTGGGCAATCCGCCCGTCCCGCACCAGCACATCTCCCACCCAGGGATCCCCTTCCGGTACCACCAGCTCGGCATTGCGGATCAGCAGGCTACTGGCCAAAGCTCCGCTTCCCCTTTCACAGGCGCTTTCAAGATAACACCTGTCGAGCAGGTTAAGAACCGGCCAATCGATGGAACAGCTAGTCGGCAGCTCAAGCTCAAGTTGCCCGAGTCTTGTCTTCCTAGCGATAGAGGTTGCAAGAGCTGCGCAGGTCGTAGCCAGAGGCCAAAACCTCTTGCTGGCGATCCCCTAAGCCAAGGTCGCAGCGCAGGAGATCCCCACTAACAGTTGTATGTGTGTGAGACTCAGTCATCCAACGAACGCCGCTTGAGCTGGCAGTGGGAGGAACAACTTCAGGAAGACGATAGTTGGGGGCTTGCCAAGGATCTTGCAAATAGCGATCCCTGTGGATCCCGCCAAATTCAATATCGGCGTAGGCAGGAGGATAAACCATGAAGTCCATTCGGAAAACTTCTGAAGCACCGCCGATAGCTGCTAGAGCTGTCTGGGCTTCTGCAACTCTGGAACGGCGAATGTGGTTAAGAAAATTGGGAATGCTAATAGCAGAGAGAATGCCGACAATTACGATTACCGCCAGCAGCTTGATCAAGGTCATGACGTGCGGAGCTTTAGTTGCTCGACGGCAGAGCATTAGATAGGCTTTATGAAGAGAAAGTCAGCTCATAGCAGCGTCTGCTTCCCCTTTGGAGCGTCAGTATCCAAGTGCAAACGACTCGGGGGCCTTTCTCCCCTATGCAGCTTGATCTCAGGTTGCCCTTTACAGACCTAAAACTTTCCTCGCCTCGTCTGGCAGGACGGAGCCTTTAGGAGCACTCCTTGCCTGTTTCTCCCTTGCTTTGCCTAGAGACCTAACCGCAGTTGGCAGGAGGTGGCTATGCTGCTCAAGCATTCCTCCTATGATGTTTCCGCATAGTGAGGAGCAAAAAGTAACGCAAGCTACAAAAGTTCCAGGTCAATGTCTCTAGGCTGGGGCGTTGGAACTTGTGAGAACCGCGGCAAGGACAGCTAGATAAGCAGGCCTTAGGCCCAACACCCCTAGCTTCTTTCCCTACGGCCGCCTTGCCCACACCAAGCCAAGTAACAACAGAGGGGGAACATGGATAACGTACGCAGCCTTTGTCCCTACTGTGGGGTTGGTTGTGGCCTAGAGATTCTGGCCGACGGCACAAAAATTCGCGGCGATCGAGCTCATCCGTCCAGCCAGGGCATGGTTTGCGTTAAGGGTGCGACTCTCCTGGAAACCCTCGATTGCAATCGGGCTACGGTGCCTCTCTATCGCCCTAGCCTCAGCGAGGATTTCCAGCCGGTGAGCTGGGATCAAGCGCTGGATTTAATTGTCGAGCGCATTCGCCAGACCTCTCCCGAAAGGATTGCCATCTACGGCTCAGGGCAGTTGCTAACCGAAGATTACTACATTGCCCAAAAGCTACTTAAGGGGTGTCTAGGAAGCAATAACTTCGACAGCAATTCCCGCCTCTGCATGTCTTCTGCCGTAGAGGGCTACAGCCAGAGTCTCGGCTCGGACGGCCCCCCCTGTAGCTACACGGATCTCGATAGCTGCGAGCTGGCTTTTTTGATCGGCACCAATACCGCTGAATGCCACCCAATTCTGTTCAATCGCTTGCGCAAGCGCCACAAAAGCGACCCAAGCCTAAAGATTGTTGTGGTGGATCCCCGTCGTACGCAGACGGCTGAGGAGGCCGATTTGTATCTGAGGATTACTCCAGGTAGCGATATTGACTTGCTCAATGGCATTGCTCACCTACTCATTCAGTGGGGCGCCATCAACCATGACTTCATTGCCCAGCACACCGAAGGCTTTGAAGCCTATGCTGCCCTGGTTGCCGACTACACCCCTGAGCAAGTAGCCAGCCGCTGTGGCCTAGAAGTTGAGGAGGTACTTGCTGTTGCGCGACTGTGGCAGCAGTCGCAGAAAACGCTTTCCATGTGGTCGATGGGGCTTAACCAGTCCAGCGAAGGCACGGCCAAGGTGACCAGCCTCATCAATCTCCATTTGCTCACCGGCCAGATAGGGTTTGCAGGGGCAGGGCCCTTTTCGCTAACAGGTCAGCCCAATGCTATGGGCGGTCGAGAAGCGGGCGGCTTGGCACATCTATTGCCCGGCTACCGCAAGGTTACGAATCCAGAGGATCGGGCAGCAGTGGAGCAGCACTGGCAGCTTGGCCCAATTAACCCTGAACCTGGCCTTGATGCGCTGGGGATGATCCGTGCCCTCGAAGCCGATGCCCTCGATATTTTCTGGATTGCCGCCACCAATCCCCTGGTGAGCCTGCCTGATCTACGTCGGGTAGAAGCAGCTCTGGCGCGGTCGCCCTTTACGATTGTCCAAGACGCCTACTTCCCCACCGAAAGCACTGCCTATGCCCATCTGGTACTCCCTGCTGCCCAGTGGGGCGAAAAGACAGGCACCATGACCAATTCGGAGCGCCGCGTTACCCTCTGTCCAGCTTGGCGTAACCCTCCTGGTGAAGCGCGGGCTGATTGGGAAATTTGGGCGGAAGTAGGCCGCCGCCTGGGCTTTGCCAAGGCATTTGACTTTGCCGATAGCGCTGAGGTCTTTGCCGAATATGTGGGTCTAACTGCCGGGCGTCTCTGCGATCAGTCTGGCCTCAGCCATGAGCTCCTGCGCCAGGGGCCTCAGCAATGGCCATATCCGCGCACAGGTTCAGTGGAGACCCGCAACCTCTATACCGATCACCGTTTCCCAACGCCCACAGGTCGTGCCCGCTTTATCCCCAGCCATTCTCGCGGCCTTGCCGAGCCGCCCGACCCTGAATATCCCTACATCCTCACCACAGGACGTCTCTATGGCCATTGGCACACCCAAACCCGCACTGGACATGTCGCCAAAATCCGAGCAATGCACCCCCAACCCTTTCTCGAAATCCATCCCCGCGATGCCAGCAAGGTAGGGCTAACTGAGGGTGACTGGGTGAGGATTGAATCACGGCGCGGCAAGGCTACCCTGCCGGTTAAAATTACCTGCGCCATCAGCCCTGGCACAGTGTTCATGCCCATGCACTGGGGGGCATTGTGGGGCAATGATACAAGCTGTAACGCTCTCACCCACCCGGTTGCCTGCCCCAGCTCAAAGCAACCTGAACTCAAAGCCTGTGCCGTCAAGCTTAGTCGCATCGAGCTGCCACCAAAATGATCTTTAAGTTTGAGCAAGACTTTGCCGACAGCCTTCGCTGCATTCCCATGATCGTGCGCTTAAAGCTCGATCAGTGCGGCATCAAGCTCAAGTTACATCAGTGGCTGCGTTTTAGTTACCAGCAGCGCCAAAGTTTGGTTGACCTGCCAACGGATACCGCTGACAACCGAGCTGCCTACCGCGCCTACCTAATTCACCTTATCGAAAGTGTCTGCCAAGAGCAGGCCGCTGAGGTAACTGTTGATCCAAACCCTGCCTGGGAAGACGCTACCACCATCCCTGACTGCGTTCTTGAGCAGGCGGCAGCCAAGGGGGTCGTGCTGACTCTTGAGCTATGGCAAAAGCTGACCCCGTTGCAGCGCTTTGCCCTCATTAAGCTCAGTCGCCCTGGCCACGAAAACCGCAATTTCCTACCCGCCTTTCAGGAATTTTCCGCACCCCACACCTATGGTCACTGTCCAGGAAGCTGAAGCCATTATTAAAGACCACTGGCTGCCAGCCAAAACCGAGTCGATCCCGATTGCAAGCTGTGTGGGCCGGGTTTTGGCAGAGCCGATCTACGCCGATCGGGACTACCCGCCAATTAACCGGGTCCTGATGGACGGTATCGCCATCAACTATGCCGCTTATGCTGCTGGGCAGCGAAGCTTTGCTGTTGCAGGCATAGCCCCTGCGGGGACAAGCCCTGCCACCCTGCCCGATCCGCAGCAGTGCTTGGAAGTGATGACTGGCTGTGCCCTGCCGCTGGGTAGTGATCTCGTCATTCCCTACGAGCAAATTCGTATCGAGGGAGGAATTGCCACCATCACCCAGGAAGTCGAACGCAACAGGGGTGATTTTGTTCATCCCCAAGGTAGCGATTGTTCTGCAGGAGCGCTGGTTCTCCGCCCCGGCATTACCCTCAAGAGCATCCACGTCGGGATCTTGGCCTCCTTTGGCTACAGCCGCATCCAAGTTGAGAGGACTCCTCGCATCAAAGTTGTGGCAACTGGCAGCGAATTGATTCCCATTGAGCAGACCCCTGCACCCTACCAACTGCGGCGCTCCAACGCTGAGGCCCTCCGAGCGGCTCTTCTTGCCTACGGGTATACCGAGGTTGAGACCGATCACCTTCCGGACGATCCTGCTGCCATTGCCACCCACTACCAAGCCAATACCCCAAACTACGACCTCTTGATTTACTCTGGGGGTGTTTCAAGGGGAAAGTGTGACTACTTGCCGGCCATCTGGCAAAGCTGTGGTGTTACTGCCTACATCCACGGCGTGGCGCAAAAGCCAGGCAAGCCAATGTGGTTTGGCATCGACCATCAGGCCAATACTATAGTTTGGGGCCTCCCAGGCAACCCCATCTCAGCTCTTGTATGTTTGCATCGTTATCTCCTCAACCGTAACACTGACTCTGGGCACCTAAGTGAAGTCATTACCTTCAAACCCAATCTCACTCTTTTTGTGCCCGTTAAGATGAGCGCCAACCGAGTCTTTACACCGATTATGCCTAACAACTCCGGAGACTTCATCGCTCTAACAGACAGCGATGGCTTTGTAGAGTTACCCCCGGCTCAAACTATCCTCAGCCCCGAGCAAAGCATCCAATTCTATCCGTGGTACTAAGATGCAGCTAGTGGATCAATGGAATCGTCGCATTCGCAAGCTAAGGGTTTCTCTAACCGATCAATGCAACCTTCGCTGCCGCTACTGCATGCCTTTGCATCCAGAATTTCTGGACAAAAGTAGCTACTTAACTCCGCAGCAATACAAAGAAATTATTGGCGAGTTGCTGGACTATGGCATTGAAGAAGTTCGCATTACAGGTGGTGAGCCTCTGGTTCGGCAAGACTTTGATGAAGTCATTCAGGAACTTGCCAAGCTGAAGATCCCGTCCCTCAGCCTAACAACCAATGGCCTGCTGCTCCACCGCTACTGGGACGTTCTCAAGGCTGCCAACGTTCTCAACCTTAATGTTAGCCTCGATAGCCTACAGCCCTCCACCCAAGCTGCAATTGCCCGTCGCGACTGCCTGGCGGATATTCTCCGTAATATCCAGGAGGGTATTGCCCGGGGATTTAGCCTCAAAGTCAATACGGTTGTAATGCGGGGGATCAACGATTGCGAGCTATTTGATTTCGTTGAGTTTGCCCGCAAGACAGGCGTGACAGTTCGCTTTCTGGAGCTGATGCGGGTCGGCTATGCCAACTCTCTCTATGAAGAACACTACGTTTCAGCACAAGAGTGCATTGCCCGTCTGCAAGAACGCTATACTCTAACCCCCCTTCCAGCGGCACCTGATTCGACAGCGTTTTACTTTACAATCGACGAGAATGTTAAAGTTGGATTTATTGCCTCTGAGTCTCAGCCCTTCTGCAGCAGCTGTTCCCGGTGGCGCTTGACAGCTGATGGTCGTCTCTTTGCCTGCCTATTTAGTGAGGAGGGTCTCTTGGTTCGAGACAAAACACCAGGCCAACGTCAGCAAATTTACCAGCAGCTTTTGGGGATGAAACCACTGCGCCGGGTTGAGCAGGTCTCACACCCAATGTACGGCTTAGGGGGCTAGCTCTATGGACAAAGCTGATCGTACATGGGCCCATCTTAATGCTCAAGGCCATCCGCATATGGTAGATATTAGCCACAAATCGGTGTCTTTGCGAACGGCCACAGCACGGGCAAGAGTTCAACTGCCACCTGCTCTCAGATCCTATGTTGTTGGCCAAGATATCCACCTGAAAAAAGGACCGGTATTTCAGACAGCAACCATTGCCGGCACAATGGCTGTTAAAAGAACTGACCAACTGATCCCCTTTTGTCATCAGATCCCTGTTGAAGACTGCACCTTTGATATCACAATTGATGATCACTTGCTTGTAACCATCCACTGCACTGTCAAGACCAGCGCTAAGACAGGGGTTGAAATGGAAGCTCTCTGTGGTGCGGCAACAGCAGCGCTGACAATCTATGACATGTGCAAGTCGGTGTCGCCCCATATCTGCATCCAGGAGACCCGCCTAGTAACTAAGTCCGGCGGCAAAAACGCCCTCCTGGAACGTCCCCTCTATGGCTTGGTGCTCACAGGGGGACGTAGCAAGCGCATGGGTCGCGATAAAGCGCTGCTGAACCCTTTTGGCAAACCCCACGCCGCCTATCTCTATGAACTGCTGCAGCCCTACTGCCAGCAGGTTTACTTGTCAGCGCGTGCCGGTCAGTGGTCGGGCACAGCTCTAGAGCTCTTGCCCACACTACCAGATCTAGTAGAAAGCGTTGGCCCGATCAGTGGCCTATTGACTGCCTTGAATACTCATCCTGAAGCTAACTGGTTGGTTGTTGCCTGTGATCTACTGAACCTTCGGTCAGAAACAATCCAAAAGCTGCTGGATCACTACCAAGCCGAAACAATCGCAACTTGCTATGTTAACCCCGAGCGCGGCTTCCCGGAAGCTCTTTGCGCCATCTATACTCCTCAAGCTGCAGCGGTACTCGAAAGGGCTTACGCGGAAGGGGTGTACTGCCCTGTGGAAATCCTCAGCAGGCAGCCCTGCACCCTAGTTACCCCCAACCATGAGGTCGAGCTCATGAACGTCAATACCGCCGAGGAGTATGCCACTTTCCAATCAGTTTGGGGTAGTTGCAGCCATGGTAACTCAATCTGTCCTAAGTAAGACCGTAACAATTCAATATGTAGCAGTGCTGCGGGAACAGGCTCAGCGGAGCAGCGAAGTACTGCAAACCAGTGCAGCAAACTACCTAGAGCTCTATCAGCAGCTGCAAGCAAAGTATGGATTTTCGCTAGCAGCGGAGGACGTTAAGGTTGCTGTCAATCATGAGTTCTGTGACTTGACTAGGCCGATAGATGAAGGTGCCTTGGTAGTTTTCATTCCACCAGTTTGTGGGGGCTAAATGCTGCGTTTTCTAATTGTGGATAGCACCATCCAGCCAGCTGAACTCAGTCGTTTGCTCGTCAATAACACAGCGGGTGCCTTAGTAACCTTCGAGGGCTGGGTACGCAACCACAGCCAGGGCAAACCTGTTCTCAGCTTGGAGTACGAAGTCTACGAGATCCTTGCCCAGAAGGAGGGCGAGAAGATCCTCCGAGAAGCCCACGCCAAGTTTGGCCTCTGCGGTGCTGTTGCCTGTCACCGCCAGGGTCATCTTGCAATTGGTGATATTGCGGTTTGGGTTGGTGCTACAGCTGAACATCGCGGCGCCGCTTTTGCTGGAGCACGTTACATCATTGATGCAATCAAGGAGCGCTTGCCCATTTGGAAAAAAGAGTACTACTGGGGTGAGCCGCCGCGTTGGGTTTTGTGTCAGAAAGCAAAGCCTTTGTTCCAGCAATTCCATAAGAACGCTATTGCTCGGCAGCCTTGCGGCGATACCCCCTAGCCTCTCTGCTAGTATCAGTGAGGTACCTGACCTGGGGCTGTAGCTCAGCCTGGATAGAGCAAGCGCCTCCTAAGCGCTAGGTCGGCGGTTCAAATCCGCCCAGTCCCGTCAGCCCTGCTGGTTTCCTAGCGGGTTCTTGGAAAAGTCTTCGGCTAGCTGCTGGAGCTGGAGGGGGCCTGGCGAGCTAACTGTCTGAGGAAAGCCAGGGGATGGCCGTTCTGGAGCTGCTGCCTCAGCCGCTCTTGCAGGAGCTCCTCCTGCCAGGGATCCCCTGACTGCAGCCACTCCAGGTAGCTGAGCCCTGCCACCCGCGTCAGATAGGCTCCGCTAGCTGCCTGCAGAGGGATCCCCATGAGCATCCAGGGGCTGGCTTTGAGGGCAGAGCTGAAGGCATGGGTAGCTAGCTCCAGTCCGCCCAGTTGCACAATCATTTGGGCCAACCGGTGAGCAATTGCCTGAGCCTGCTGCAGGGTAATGCGGCGATCGAAGACTTGGTGCAGCTCTCCAATCATGCGGGCCTGAATGGCCACCCCCGCTAGGACATCCAAGGCAGGGAGGGGGGTTACCGCCAGAGCTGCAGCCGTTGCCCACTGCATCCGCTCCACGATCTGGCGGCCCCGTTGGCAGCGCTCTTCCCGCAGGGCTTGCTGGACAGCCTCGCTCAAGGTTCGGGTTTGCAGCAGGGCGTTGGCTAGGCGCAGATGGGATCCCTTTTGCTGCAGTAGGCGGGCCATCTGCTGGATGAGGGCGGCGGTATCAGGGGGCTGGGGCTCCCAGGTCTCCTGACGGGATCCGTCCGGGAAGCAGTAGCGAACTTTCAAGGGCTCGGGGTCAGCGGCAATGGCCACCACCTGCTTAGGAGGAATGACGCCGGCAGTGCGGCGGCGCAGGTGGGTTAGGACGGTCTCCACATCTTCCGGCAGCATTTGATCCGTCTTGTTGAGGGCTAGGATAGTGGCTTTCCCCAACCGAGCCAACTCCAGCAGCTCCGCGTATTCCGAAGCCAGCAGATCCCCGGCCACCACCACAATCAACAGATCCGCTTTCTGGGCGAGGGCGCGGGCCTCTGCTTCGCCGGCACCGCCGATGGTCAATAGCCCAGGGGTATCGGTGAGGTAAATGGGGCTGTTCCAACCTTCCAGTTGATAGGTGTGAATGGAGCCCTGCTGGGTGGTGCCCAGAGTGGGGGCAGTTTCCCCAACCGGCCGCCCCAGCAGAGCGTTGATGAGAGAGGTTTTGCCAGCAGAAGCCGTGCCAAACACCACTAGGTGCAATGCCTCCTCAGCCAGCCGCCGATCGATCTCCTGTTTCTTGGCTTGCAGGGCACGGCGGCTGATGTCGTTTTGCAACTTCTGGATAAGGGAATCGACATCCTGCAGATCTGCCTGCACCTGAGCCCGCGTCAACTTAACCCGCCGCCGCGGCTTGGCCCCTGGGGTGGGCTCCCTTTGTCCTCGGCAAACCTGCTGCCACCAGTGGCGCACCACCAGCCCCGTAGTCACCGTTCCTCCCAGAATGCCGGCCACGGTCAGGTCGGCCAGCGGTTCCGAGTAGGAGGCGATAGAGCTGTGGATGCCGCCAACCCACTGCAGGTACTGGCTCAAGGCCACTAGTCCTAGCCCTGTCAATAACCACAGCCAAGTGGAGCGCGACAACACTATGCCAACTCCCCGTCTGCCCAAATGTTTCCCTATCTCCCCCCAGCCGCTTCTTGAGCAGGGGGCGTGCTGTAGCTGAGCATACAGTCAATTGCTCTCAGCTAATTCAGGCCAGGGATCCCTGCCAAGACGCTCAAGACCCCTGGTGGCTCCGACGGCGCTGGCAAGAACTTACCCCCGCGGTAATCCAATAGCTGCGTCAGCAACAAATAGCCCACCCCCAAAGCAATGGCCAGAACTCCCGTAATAATAGCTACCCACTTGGGCCGTTCCACGCCGGGCCTCCTCAATCAACCGCTAGACTTATCTTATTGCCCCAAAGCTCTGGCGATGACTGAGGTGATGCCGTTGGGGGCTCGAACATAGAGCAGTGGGACGGGGCTTTATGCCCAGTTTTTCGGCAAAGTTCGGTATTCTGAAGGGGGTTGCTGCAAGGGGAAAAGGGGATGAACCGGATCCCGTCTTGGTGGCGGCAACTGCGCCGTTGGCTGCCCTGGGCCGCCCTGCTGTTGATCCTGGTAGCAGTTGGCTACTGGGTAGGCCCTCGGCCCTCTCCCCAAGAACCAGAGCTGCCCACCCTGGCCCCTCTGCCGCAGCACCCTCGCATCCGGGTGGCGTTTAACCAAAGCCGCGAGAGCACCTATCGGGATCCCTATCGCCAGATCCACCGCTACGGCTACAACCTGGAGGAGTTGATTATCTCCCAGATTCGTTCTGCTCGGCGGTCGGTGGATGTGGCGGTACAGGAGCTAAACTTGCCCCTCATCGCCCAGGCCCTTGCAGAGCGGCGGCAGGCCGGGATCCCAGTGCGCGTGATTACCGAAAACACCTACGTGCGGGCCTGGCACCGGCTGACCCCTGCCGAAGTGCAGGCGCTGGACGAGCGCAGCCGTCAAAAGTTCGAAGAGTATCGCCGTCTGGTGGATGTAAACCGGGACGGGCGGTTTTCCCCCGAGGAGGTCGCCAGCCGGGACGTGTACGCCTTGCTGGATAGAGGCCAGGTGCCCTGGCTGGACGACACCGCCGACGGCTCCAAGGGCAGCGGCCTGATGCATCACAAGTTTGTAGTTATCGACGGGCAGCGGGTGCTGACTGGCTCAGCCAATTTCACCCTCTCCGATATCCATGGGGATTTCGATGCTCCTGGCAGCGTGGGCAATGCCAACCACCTGCTGCTACTGGATAGCCCCGAGCTGGCCCGCATCTATACGGAGGAGTTCAACCTCATGTGGGGGGACGGGCCGGGAGGGCTGCCCGATAGCCGCTTTGGCGTGCAAAAGCGCAAGCGACCCCTGCAGACGGTGTTGATTGACGATGCCGTCGTGGAGGTGCATTTTTCCCCCGCCAGCCGTTCCCTGCCCTATGAGGCTACTTCTAACGGCATTATTGCGACCACCCTGGCCCAAGCGCAGAAGCGGGTGGATCTGGCTCTGTTTGTCTTTACCGACTCTGGCATTGCCAACCAGCTCCGGCAACTGCACCAGGAGCGCAAGGTGGAGATCCGCGGCCTGTTTGATCCCGGCTTTGCCTTCCGCGACTACAGCCGCACCCTAGAGATGTGGGGGTTGGCGCTTCCAGACGAAAACTGCCGCCTGGATCCGGCCCGCCTGCCCTGGCAGCAGCCCCCCCAAGCCATAGGCATACCCAACCTCGCCCCCGGCGACAAGCTACACCACAAGTTCGCTATTCTCGATCCCGGCACCCCCCAGGCCACGGTGATCACCGGCTCCCACAACTGGTCAGTCTCGGCCAACCACCTCAACGACGAAAACCTCTTGATTATCCGCAATAGGCAGGTGGTGGATCACTTTGTGCGAGAGTTCGAGCGGCTCCTGGCCGAGGCCCGCTTTGGCCCCAGCCGTCGCTTGCGGGAGGAAGTAGAGGAAGCAGCCCGCCGCTGCCCCAACCCCCTTCCGCTTGCCCCTACTTCCCCCACAGTAGAGCCGGAGCTGCTAGAGGCCACCTCGAGGTCCTCCCCTTCGCTAGCTACCCCCAGTCCCCCTCGCGTTAACTTGAACACAGCCACGGCAGCCGAACTGGAGCAGTTGCCTGGCATCGGCCCAGACCTGGCGCAACGGATTATCGAGGCCCGCCCCTTTGCTTCTTTGGAGGATCTGCAGCGCGTTAAGGGCATCGGCCCAGCCAAGATGGAGCAACTGCGGGGTCGAGTAACTTGGTAGGGATCCCCCCTTTGGCAAGCAGAAACGCCGCCTATGGCCCAGTGGTCCCTCCATCCCTGCTCCCAGTCCAGCGCCAGGGTTCTCCTCATTCCCACTGCCTTTGGCCCGGATACCCAAGCTCCGTTGACCATCCTCAATGCAGGCGCAGAACTGTGTGCTTTTGAGCCGCGCTTGGGGATCGATGTGGATCAGCTGGCGGTGGCGCAGTTGCCGGGGCTGATGGATGAGCCACCCTATGGCCTGTGTGAGGCAGCAGTGACCCAGGCCTGGCGACGACAACAGTGGCCGGTCTTGTTGCCTTCGGTTCTAGCAGCCAGTTGGGGGGCCATTCGTGCCCTTTGGAAGCACTACTTGAGTCTCAGTGTGGTGCATTGCAGCGCTCATGCCAACTTCATGCCCCCCATAGAGATGACCCAGCCAGATCAAGATATGAGCTACGGCAACGGCGCTTGGGTAGAGCTGCTCTACCAGCACGGCCTGCCGGTAGTGCACGTGGGGCTGCGCAGCAGCAGTGCCCGCGCCTACGCTTGGCTAAGAGACCACCACAGCCCCATTTTCTGGGCTCAAGAGGCCTGGGATCCGCAGCAGGTCGTCGAGGCTTTGCCGGAGCAGCCAGTGTTTTTGGTGGTGGACTGTAGCGTGCTGGATCCCTCGCTAGCGCCAGCAGTGCACTACCCAGAGCCAGGGGGGCTGAGCTGGTTTCGGTTGTTACAAACTTGTGAGGCCATCTTCGCTGCTCGTCCTGTGGTCGGCGTCTCCCTGGGAGGGGTGGCGGTAAGCTCGGCAACGCGACCAACTGCCCGCATTGCAGCTCGTCTTCTCAATTGGCTGCTGGCCTGTTACGGCCTCTACTCCCTGAAGCTGGATCCCAACCCCGCTAGTCTCGAGCGGCTGGAAAATGAGTCTGGCCTATGAAGTCTTTCGCAGGTGTTCTTCCGGAGGTGGGGTCTACCAGTAGCACCTTTTGGCCCAGCTTCACCGTTGGTTGGCCAAGGGCGGACGCTGGAGACAGCTTCACTCCAGAGAGCATGGCTGCTTAAGAGGCCGATGCGGCTGACGGCTCTGCCTTGGATTCTGCCGGAAGCGGGAAACTGGGCAAGAACGAGGCCCGCGTCAAGGGTTGGTCAAGAATCAGCCCTTCTCCCCCTAGCACTTCGAGGGCCTGTCCCTCCACGGAGATCCAAACCCGTGCATTAGGGTTTTGGCTAGTAACCGTGTAGAGTACCTGGGCAATCCGACCCATCATTGCGGTGGATCCCCCCCCTTGCGTAAATTCGGGGGAGAAGTTCAAAAAAATATCGTCGCCTTCCACCCGTACATCCAGCACCCGCGTCTGGGGAGGAATAGCGGTGGTGAGGCGGGGATCCTTGGGTCCAGCGATCAACTCCTCCAGAGCCCTACGAATGGCCTCTTGGGCGTCGAAGGCGCGAAGGGAGCGCTCCTGCTGCACGTAGTGGATAGAGTTGTCAACCGTGGTCAGCCAATACAGGGAAAAAGTTTGCCGCGGCCCCCTGCTGTACCACCAGGCTCCTCCCACAAGCCCCAATCCCACCAAGAAGCCAAGCACTCCCACTTGCAGGGCCTGGCCACGCGGTCGGCGGGGGCGTTGCTCCCCCTCCCTGAGGAAGCCGAGTTGGGCAGGCCGCCCTTCGTAGTGGCTCATTGCTGCCAATCTCTTTGCTTTACTAGCTCTAGGGTAGCGGAGAAAAGCTCTCTCTGCCGGGAGACAAGCCTAAGAGAAGCTCAATTGACGTTCTACCCAGCCCTAGAGGGGGATCCTTTCCCAGCTTGCTCTCTCAAGAGCAAGGGGCAACTACCGTCAGCTCGAGCCGGGGGAGATCCCTCTGGGGGGTAGTAGCCGGTTGCGGAAGCAGGAAGAAAGAAAAGTCTGCTCTAGAAAAGTGGCACGGCAGGGCCTACGCCGCCTTGGTCAACCTCAACCAACGCACAAGCCGTCGCAGCTCTACCAGCAGCACACCAGCTACACCCGTCAGGATCCAGCCCAGCCACTCGGCTGCCGTGCCCAGGTAGCGCACCTTCACGCGATGCTCTCCCGGGGGAATCCGTACCTGCAACAGCCCCGACCCGTCGTGTTCGGCAGCCCTAAACTGTCCATCAATTTGAACCCGCCAAGCGGGGTAGTAAAACGTGCGCAAGACTACGGGCTGCTCTTGAGTCGTGGGATTGATGGCGCGAAAGCGGCGATAGCCATAGCGCCACTCTTCCACCTGTAGCTGCGCGGCCGGATCCTCCAGCTCGCCTTGCCACTGGAGCAGCGGATCCACCTGCGGGGGCGGCATGGGCCGCGTGGCCTGGCGGGGCCGGTATTCCTGCGCATCCACCAGCGCCAGCCCATCGGGAAAGCGCCAGTGCAGGTGCAAGAAAGCAATGCCGGGCCTCTCTTGGGGCTCCTTAGGAAACTGCTTAGCTGTAGCCAGCTCTTGAAAAGTTTGAACAAGCTGTGGATCAAAGCTGGCCTTGGACAAGAGTTGAAAGCCCTGCCAAGTTTGCACCCCCATAGCTAGTCCGATCCCCACCAGCAAGAGAAGCCGCAGGCGCCTTTGCCCCCATCCCCAACCCGCTAGAGATCCCAAAAGCCAGGGCACGGTTACCGCCGTCACTGCCATCCAGCGCCAGGAAAATTGAATGCGTTGCAGGGGCAGAAACCACTCGTAGAGCCAAGCCAGCAGATCCGTCGTCATCAGCAGCGCCACCAGGCTAGCCCCAAAGCTGTAGAGCAAGGTAGCTCTGGCAAGGGAGCCAGCCGCATCAAAACTCCCCCCCGGCCGGCGGACCAGCCATTCTAGAAAAACTAAGATCCCAACGCCCACCACAACCGCTGCCATCCAGACCCAGTACCCCACCAGGTTGCTCTCAAACCAGTGCTCTGTCCAGCGCGGCTGAAGCTGAGTTAGCCCGCTCAGCATTAAGCGATGCTGGGGCATGTATTCCTCGGCAAAGTTGACAAAATCCACCTGGACATGGCGCTGATCCCAGAAAGCCGGCAGCAAATAAAAAGCCGCCCACCCCAGTCCCAGACCAAATCCCAGGTAGCAGCGTCCCACCCTAGTCCAGAAGGGATCCCTTCCCCCCACCACCCACGGCAGAGGCAGCCAAACCAGAGTAAAAATCAGCAAAGTGGGCAGGTGGGAGAGCGCTAGTAGGCCATAGCTCAGAGCCAAAGCCCCGATCGGCCAGAGGGACTGAGGCCGGCAAATCACCTGCAGCGAGGCCCAGAAAACCCAGGGGGAGACGGCAATGGCCCACACTTCTCCAATTGCACCCCGTTGGTAGATATCCACCAACCAATAGGGGCCGGCCATGCTCAGCAGGGCCAAGACCAGCGCCAAAGCCCAAGGAAGCACCTGCCGCAGCAGAACGTATAGCCCCAGCCCAAAGACCGCCATCGCCAGACCCATGCTGGCCACCAGGGATCCAGGCAGGTCCAGCCCCAGGGCGCGAAAGGGCAGGGTGGCTACCATACACAAAGGCGGGTAGAAGGCAAAGGTGGGATTGCCGTAGCCGAAGTTGGAGTACTCCAGCCAGCGGGGGTAAAACTGCCCGCCGAAAAACTGGCGCTGATACTGAAAGGCCCAACTGAGGTTGAAGTGGGTGGAGTGAGTCATGGGATAGCCTTGCTGCAGCATTGGCCAGAGCAGGGCCAACACTCCGGCCAGCAGCGCAAGCCCGACCAACAGCCCCGGTTGGCGTAACGCTTTCACCATTTCCAAGAGCCCGCCTTTCGCGCACCGGGCAGATGTTTTCGATAGCTCCACTCCAGGCCGCAGGTCAACTTCCAGCTTCTGTAGCAGGCGTTAGCCAGACAGACAGCCTTGGGCCTACCTCCCTCTTGGCCAGGAACTAATAGCGAATCCAAGCATAGGCAGCCTCAGAGAGCACCGGCACCTCGGCGTAGCGGCCACGCAGGTTCTGGGACCAAGCGTAGAGAGTAACAGCCATCACTCCCAGAAGGGCAGTGTTGGCCAAAATGCTGCCCACTGCCCCTAGCGCTAGGCTGCCAAGGAGCCTACCCAACACCTGCAGCAGCACTTGCACCAAGAACAGGGCAATGTTGAGCAGCAGCGCCTGCATGGTATTGAAGCGAACAAAGTGGGCGATGCGGCCGTTGCGGATGACGAAAAAGAGGAGGGCAAAGAACAGCCCCATCCCCAGCCAGCCCGTGACCAGAGGCAACAAATGCAGTAGCGGTAGAAAGATAGGGATCAGTCCTGGCAGGGATTGAAACAGCCCCGAGGGGACAAAGCCCAAGGGCAAAGCCGATACCAAAGGCAGAAGGTAAGGAAGGGATCCCCACAGCCGTTCGCGCCAGCGGGCCGGAGGCCTTTCGCTGGGAGTGATGTTGCTGCGCCAGGTCATGTCCTCGAGTCCCTCAGCTCACTGCAGTGGTCGCTAGAGTCTGCTTGTTTGGGCAATGCCGCTCCCTTGCCAGAGGAAAAGGGCAGACAAGCCTTGGGCCCATTGTAGTCGATAGGTTTGGGGGGCTCCACGGGCTGGCTCGAAAGCCAGCTTCCCTTTTTTTGCGGCAAGACGTTCAGGGCGAGCATTCCAGCCGTTCGCGCAGCGGGACGGAGTCCTTTCTGGACTGGTATAATCGACGCCAACTCTCGGCTGTGCAGAGATCTATGAAAATCTCATCCTCTCCCCCTACTCGCCTCGTCGCCGCCTTGCTCTGGAAGGCCTGGTCTGGGCTCATCGGCTTTCTCAACGACCGTCTGTTGCCGGAGCGCTTCCACGTTCGGCCTGAGGCTTTGCCGGAGTGGCTGGCACAACTCTGGGGTCGCTACCTGCGCTATCGACAAGCCTCTCGTCCAGGGAAGATCCAGTTTCGCGGCCTGACGGTGGATCCCAGCCAAGGGGAATCCTCAGCTTCCCTGGTCGGGTCTAGCTTGCTCCGCTACCGTGGCTGCCCTCTGGAGAGGGTTGCCCACCCCCTCCCCCATCAACCCTTTCCCGTTCGCGTCAGCGGGACGGAGTCCTTAACCCCTTTTGTGCCCCCCTACTGGAGGCTGCTCAATACGCTGCGCTTGAAGTTGAGCCTGGCCGATGTCGATAGCTATTCGGTCACGCCGGCCCTACAGCGGGTTTACCGCGGCCAAGAGTTCTAACGCCAGCCCAAGAGCAGCGGAGTAGAGGGTGGGGAGACGATCCGACCCACGGAAAGCTGAGAATTCCTTTCTCGCTAGGGGCTAAGACCTTCTACAGTGGATAAGGAAGGTCATTGAGCTTGTTATGTCCAAATGCGGCGTGCTCCTGCTGAACTTGGGGGGGCCAGAAACGCAGGCTGATGTGCAGCCCTTTCTCTACAACCTCTTTGCCGATCCGGAGCTCATCCGGCTGCCCTTTCCCTTTTTGCAGGGGGCATTTGCCTGGGCCATCTCCATCCTGCGAGCGCCCAAATCCCGGCGCAACTACGCTGCCATCGGGGGGGGATCTCCTTTGCGGCGCATCACCGCTGAACAGGCCCGAAAGCTGCAGGCCCAACTGGTGGCGGCGGGCTACGACGTGCCAGTGTATGTCGCCATGCGCTACTGGCACCCGCTCATTGAGTCTGTGGTGCAGCAGATCAAGTCGGACGGGATCACCCGCCTGGTGGTGCTGCCGCTGTACCCGCAGTACTCCATCAGCACAACTGGCTCCAGCTTCAAGCTCCTGGATCGCCTCTGGGCCGAAGACCCAGAGCTGGCCCGCATCGAGCGCCGCCAGATCTGTTCCTGGTACGATCAGCCCCAGTATGTCCAGGCCATGGCTAGGGCCATCCGGGAGCAGTTGGACGCCTTCGAGGATCCCCTAGAAGTGCATGTGCTCTTTAGCGCTCACGGCATTCCCGAAAGCTACGTCACCCAGGCCGGGGATCCCTACCAGCAAGAGATGGAGGCCTGCGTCGAGCTCATCTGGCGCCAGGTGGGACGCCCAAATGGCTACACGCTCTCCTACCAGAGCCGGGTGGGCTCGCTGCGCTGGCTGCAGCCCTACACCGAGAGAGTAATCCCAGAGCTAGGCGCGCGGGGAGTAAAGCAACTGCTGGTGGTGCCGATTAGCTTTGTCTCAGAGCACATCGAGACCCTGCAAGAGATCGACATCGAGTATCGAGAGCTGGCCCACCGGGCTGGGATCCGCGATTTTCGCCGTGTGCCCGCCTTGAACGCCGACCCGCTATTTATTGCTGGCCTGGCAGCTCTGGTGCAGCCCCATCTGGTTCCCTCAGCACCTGCTTTTGTGCCGGCTGCGGTGGGCAGCTCGCTGCTGGAGCGTTAGGCAAAAGGACTCTAGGCGGGGGGCAGGCCACAGTTAGCACCTGTTTTTGCCCAGCGGTTAGGTGCAGGCACGGCCTGGCCAAGTACTTGTGCTCTGGGGATCCTAGCCTTTAAATCAAAGTTTCCCCCTGTGCAAAATCGATGAGCGAAGCCCTGCTGACCGAGTGGCTGCTGGCCTATTTCCACCAACGGCTGCCCTTTCCCAAAGAGTGGCTGCCCCAGGGGAGCTACTGGGTGGGGGGATCCCTGCGGGATGCCTACCTGGCTTGGCTGCGAGGCCAGTCTGGAGACTCCAAGGGGCCAGTGGATTTGGATTTAATGTGTCCGGCGGATCCGGTGGGGTGGGCAGCAGGGGTGGCGCGGCGGCTGAAAGCCGGCTTTGTGGTGCTAGATGCGGAGCGACAGATTGCCCGCATCGTGCTGGGCCAAGGAGGGGCTTCCCCTCCCACAGCGGCGACGGTGGACGTAGCCCTGCAGGCGGGCCCCACCCCGGCGGCGGATCTGTGGCAACGGGACTTCACCTGCAATGCCCTGGCCCTGGAGCTGCGGGAGGGGCAACTGTTGGATCCCACAGGGGGGCGGGCGGACATTCAGCAGGGGTGTCTGCGCATGGTTCACCCCGACAACCTCAGCGCCGATCCGGTGCGGCTGTTGCGGGCCTATCGCCAAGCAGCCCAACTGGGGTTTGCGCTGGATCCGGCCACGGCAGAGGCGATTCGCCAGCGGGCTCCCCTCTTGGCCAATGTGGCAGCAGAACGGGTGCGGGCCGAGGTGGTGACCCTGTTGGAGACGGGGATCCCGGGCCTGGCCTACCTGCAGGCAGCCGTGGCGGCAGGTCTGCTGGCGGCTTGGCTGCCCCGCCTAGCCCCCCAGAGCCCCGGCTTTGCCCAGGCCCAAGCCGTCTGGCAATGGGCCGAGATCTGGCAACCCCAGTACCCCCGCACTCTGGCGGAGCTGGCCCAGCCTTTGGCGGATCGGCGCAGCAGCCTGTTGGCGACGGTGTTGGCAGCCCTGCTGTGGGATCCGGCAGGCACCCCTGCCGAGACGGTGGAAATCGAACTGGAACGGCTGCGCTTTAGCCGGGCCGAGATGCGGGCCGTCCAAAGGCTGCACCAGCTTCTGCCCCACTTCCAGAAGCTTTTGGCCAGCTCTCCCACCCCTCCCCAGCAGTGGCGGCTCTACCAGCAGGCGGGATCCCTCTTTGGCGGCCTAGCCCTGCTGGCTGCAGCCACCGGCAGCTCGGCAGAAACGATCCAGCTTTGGCTTAGCCGCTACGAAGATCCCCAGGATCCCCTGGCCCATCTGGTGCCCCTGCTGGATGGCCGCGACCTTCTGCACACCTTAGGTGGCCAACCTGGCCCCTGGGTAGGCCAGCTGTTGCAAGAGCTCCAGGAGGCCCAAGCTTGGGGCCAGATCCAAACCCGCGCCGAGGCCCTCTCCTTTGCCCGCCGCTGGCGCGAGAGAAGCTCCCAAACCTAGCCAAAGCGATAGCCAAAGCCGCGCACCGTTACCAAATACTCGGGGTTACTGGGATCCACCTCCAGCTTTTCTCGCAGCCAGCGGATGTGGACATCCACGGTTTTGCTGTCGCCCATGTAGTCGGATCCCCAGACCCGCTCCAGAAGCTGTTCCCGCGTCCAGACGCGGCGGGGATGGGACATGAACAGCTCCAACAGGCGGAACTCTTTAGGCGAGAAACTGACCTCCACCCCCCGCACCAACACGCGGCACTCCTGGGTAAACAGGCAAATATCCCCGTAGCGGAGCACTGTGGCCTCGCTGGTGTAAGCCTGCTGCCGACGGCGCAACACAGAGCGACAGCGGGCAATCAGCTCCCGCATGCCAAAAGGCTTAGTTAGGTAATCGTCGGCCCCCAGCTCCAGGCCCACCACCCGGTCAGTCTCGCTGCTTTTGGCCGTCAGCATCAAAATAGGGAGGGTGTTACCCTCCCTACGCAACAGCCGGCACAGATCCAAGCCATTCAAACTGGGCAGCATCAGATCGAGGATCATCAAGTCCAGCCGCTCGGCTGTATGCACCAGCTCTAGCGCCTCCCGACCGTCGGCAGCTTGCAAGACTCTGTACCCCTGTTCTTCCAGAGCAAGGGCAACGGTTTCCCGGATCGCATCCTCATCCTCCACCACCAGCAGAGTCTCCTGAAGGGGGGAAGCTTCCTTAGCTTGGGGAAGTTGACTGGTCATGGAAAGCAAACTCCGCCTCGCTTCATCACCCTCAATGGCAGCCGCCCGCTAGGATATCAAACTTCAGGGTTGGCCAACAGAGAGGGGAAAAGGGGTCAAATCGCGATTCGAGGTTCCAAGACGTCAGGTTGAACCCCGAAGGTTCCAACATCGGTTGGTTCAGGATGATTTAAGATTGGGGTGGAGCCGAAGCCACTGGCGCGGCCGGGCATGCTTGCTTCTCTTTCTGCACTCTGGACTACTGGCGGAGCAATTTTACGGTTGCTGCGCTGGCACAAGCCGGCAGGACGCTTGATTTTGATGATCCCTGCTCTGTGGGGAGCTTTCCTAGCCGGACGCGGAGCGCCGCCTTGGCCATTGGTCGGGATTCTCGTTCTAGGCAGTTTGGCCGCTAGCGGGGCAGGCTGTGTAATCAACGACCTCTGGGATCGGGACTTGGATCCGTTGGTGGAGCGCACCCGCACCCGCCCCCTAGCCAGCCGCGAATTGAGTGTTGGCGTCGGCATCGCAATGGCGTTGCTCTGCTTGGCCTGTGCGGGAGGGCTGGCGCTGTTGCTCAACCCCGTTAGCTTTGCCCTCTGTGTGGCAGCGGTGCCGGTGATTTTGCTCTACCCAGGGGCCAAGCGGGTTTTTCCAGTGCCCCAACTGATCCTGGCGTTGGCCTGGGGATTTGCCGTGCTCATCAGTTGGACAGCGGTGAGAGGTCAAGATCCCCAACTACCCCTGTGGGAGGAGGGGCTGGGCTGGCTGTGGCTGGCCACGGTACTCTGGACTCTAGGGTTTGATACGGTTTATGCTCTCTCGGATCGCGAAGACGACGAGCGAGCTGGGATCCACTCCAGCGCCCGTTTCTTTGGCCGGCAAACCCCAAGGGCGGTGGGGCTCTTTTTCCTAGGCACCACCATTGCCCTCTTGGGGGTGGGGCTTAGCCTACAGTTGCACGCGATCTATTTCCTCAGCCTGGCAGTTGCCGCCGGCCTCTGGGCTCGGCAAACCTGGCAGCTTCACCGGGTCCATTCCTCCCCCGGCCTCTACCCAGCTATCTTTGGCGAGAACGTGGTGCAAGGCTTTATCCTGCTGGCGGGGATGATTGCCGGCTGCCGGCTGGCCTAGTTGGGATAGATGCGCAGGCGGCGGTTGGGCTCTTCGCCAAAGCTCTGAGCGCGCAAGTGATAGGACTCCACCAGCTGATGCTGCAGCTTGCGGATGTGGGCAGAGCGGGGTAGGAGCTCCACCGGCTGCGACTTGGGGATGACGATTTGCTCCACCGCCAGGCGAGCTTCTTCCAGAGCTTCTGCTTCTTCTGCTGTGCTAGCCTGAATAAACAGCTCCAGGTCTGACTGGGCCCCCTCCTCACTCTCGATGTTGAGGATGCGGCGCAGGGCGCCGGCCAGAGCAATCAGGGTATTGGCCTTGACGGTATGAATGGGGATCTGGCGGGAGTGGGCCAGTTGCTGAATCTTGGAGCGGCTGCGCACCTGGGATCGCAAAGCCAAGACAATATCGGCCTCATCCAGGTCTTTGGTAACCTGCGCCGGCAGCTGCAGGGTCTGGATGACCTGCTCTAGGTGGAAACGGCTAACCCCATAGGGGTAGATCCTCAGGAGCCCCTCTGGGTCTTGCGGGAGCTCCGCTTCCTTTTCCTCCTCGGCTTTGGACTCTGACCGGGGGCTGGCTAGCGACCCCGCGGAGGAGGTAGGTTCTTCCTCCCTCGCTAAGGACAATCCAGGTTGCTGCAGACGGGTTGCAACTGGTTCCAAAGGTAAAGGCTCCAGGCGGCCGGAGGATCCCCAAGTGCCCCCCCCAGCAAACAGGGCAGTGTCGGCAGGGGGCCACTGGGGTCGCGAGAGGCTTGAGCGTCCGTTCATGCCAGTGGTACTGCGCACAATCACCACTTGGCCGCGTTCGTCCAGGCTGCGTATTTGGATTGACGCCTCGCGGTTACGTAGGAGGCAATCCACTGTGGCTGCCACATCTTCGTGGATGACCCAGCGATGCCGCTCTAGCATCTCCACCGCAATCTCAAAAGTCGGGGGAGCCTTGCGCTCCAGGACACTCTTCTGACAGCCCCGCCGCCGTGCCTCCTCGTCCCCCAGCGTGACGGATTGGATCCCGCCTATTAGATCCGAGAGGGTGGGGTTTTTAATCAGGTTTTCGATGCGGTTGCCATGGGCAGTGGCCACCAGTTGCACCCCTCGCTCGGCAATGGTGCGGGAGGCTAAAGCTTCCAACTCTGTGCCAATCTCGTCGATGATCACCACTTCCGGCATGTGGTTTTCCACCGCCTCGATCATCACCTTGTGCTGCAGCTCTGGGCTGGCCACCTGCATGCGTCTGGCCCGGCCAATCCCTGGGTGGGGCACGTCGCCATCACCGGCAATCTCGTTAGAGGTGTCGATGATAATGACCCGTTTGTGCAGCTCGTCTGCCAAAACGCGGGCAATTTCCCGTAGGGCAGTGGTTTTGCCTACTCCTGGCCGGCCCAGCAACAGCATTGAGCGGCCCTGCTCCACTAGATCCCGAATCATGGTGATGACACCGACCACGCAACGGCCCACCCGACAGGTAAGGCCGATGATCGTGCCCTGGCGGTTGCGGATGGCGCTAATCCGGTGCAGGGTTGAGGCAATGCCAGCCCGGTTGTCGCTGCTAAACTCCCCCACTTGGCTGATGACCAAATCCAGGTCGGCGCGGCTAACTACTTCCTCGGAGAGGTACTCCGCAAAGCCTGGGAAACGGGCTTCCGGGCGGCGGCCCAGATCCAGCACCACCTCCATCAGCTGATTTAAGTGAGGATGCTGCTGCAGCCGCTCCCGGATGGCTGGGGGCAGAACGTCCAGGAGCTTGTTTAAGTCGTCGTTGTAGAGGACTTGTCCGGGAAAGGAGGTGGGTTCCCTGTTCAAGGGCTGGGCTGGGAAACTCATGGTCAAGCGACGCTGTCAAGCACTGGAAAAACAGCTCGGTCGGAGGGCAACTGGCCGCTGCTTTACCTGCTGCACCAACTGCTTGGCTAACAGGATCGCTGTGGTCAGGCCAGATCCTTCCTCTAGATGGGCAGCCACCAACTGGCGGGCATAGCTGCCAAAGGCGATCCCCGCCACTGGCCAGCAGGGATCCAACAGCGACACTGTTTGCGCATTGGTTCCACCTGCCAATTGCACATAGCCAGGTAGGCCCATGTCCAGCACCTTGCGGGCCAGCTTTAGGGTGGCCTTGCTGGTGCCAGCCCCAATATCTCCGCTCATGGGCCGGCCGTCCACCTGCCAGATCAACACCTCCGGCACGGGATCCATCAGGGTTAGCAAATCCCGCAAATAGGCCTCAAGGCCCGGACCATCGTTAAAGCTAATCGAGACGGCCTGCAGCCGTCCCAGCCATGGCTTCAGGGCTCTCCACACTTGCTCAAACTGCTTCTGCCGGCCGATACAGGTGTGGATTTCTACTGCCTGAACGCCCAGCTCCACTAGAGACGGCAAGACCTCCGCTACTGCCACCTGATAGCCAGAGGTAACAATGCGCCGGTAGGGACAGACGGGCTCGCAGCGGCCACAGCCGTAGCACAGCTCCGCCTGGATGTAAACCCGGGCAGAGGGGCCTAGAGGCACCAAGGCATGGGGCGGACAGACCGCCACACAAGGCTGTGGACACTCGGCAGGGCAGGTGGGCTCTGTCAGGACTGCCTTGCGGAAATGGACATCCTCGCCGTCGTTAAGGCTAACCATCAGCCAAGGGGATCCCGCTTGCGGGTCTTCTGCTTGGGCTCGCTGGATCCCTTGTTGGGCAGCTCGGACAATAGCCGGCTCAGCGGCAACGTCGATGCAATCGGCCCCAGCTAGGGTGTAGAGAAAGGCTAACTCCCGAATTGAGGGCAAGTGGTGGAAACTTGCGCCACAGATGAGCTTGAACCAAGTGCCCTGGTGCAGCGAGGCTTTCGGCAAGGTCACAGGTACAACTAGCCACCAGCAAGGCCGCCTACTTGAGATGGTAGCAAAGATCCTCAGGCGCTCTGCAGGGCGCTCTCTAAAGGTTGCCAGCGAATTGACCGCTCTCGAGCCAGCTCCACCACAAACTTCACGCCCTTGTCTTCTTGGCTGAGCTTCACCAAGTAGGAAAGTTCTTGCCGGCTGAGGACATGCCCCTCGTAAAACCAAAAGACCAATCCCTTGGCCTTGGGGGGCAAAGTGGCCCGGTACTGCTCAATTAGCGAAGGGTAGAAGTAGGTGCGCCGCTGCGACTTGCCCAGGGTGGCAGGCCGCACCCCATGGCTGCGCGTCAGATAGCTGGCTAGATCCCCAATTCCCTTGCTAGAGAGGGTAACCACCTCATAGCCGGCCCCGCGCAGCCGCCGCAGGTAGTGTCCTTCGGATCCCCCTTCCGGCGTGACAAACATGGCCAAAGCCCCAGCCTGCTCGAGCTGTTGCACAAACTTGGCACCTGAGCCGACTAGCAACATAAGAAGCTCCGTCTTTGCCTGCGCCCATTGTAGCGGGAGTATGCCCCTGGCCGAGGATAGAAGTTTCCGATAGAACTCCTAGAAACTCCCCGGTTCTCCCCGACGTGCCGAAGAGCGGAGGCAGAGCAGGAAGAAGCGTTAGAATTGAGGACGACAGGAGAGCAACCACCAATGGCTCAACCAAGCTACCCCGTAACCAAAAGCGACGCCGAGTGGCGGCAGCTGCTTACTGAAGAACAGTACTACGTGCTGCGTCAAGAAGGGACTGAACCCCCCTTCCGCAATGCCTACTACAACAACAAGGCCCCAGGGATCTATGTCTGCGCGGGCTGTGGGCAGGCGCTGTTCTCTTCAGAGGCCAAATACGACAGCGGCACCGGCTGGCCCAGCTTTTGGCAGCCAATTGCTCCAGAGGTGATTGGCACCAAGACCGACTGGAAGCTGCTTGTGCCCCGCACCGAGGTGCACTGCTCCAACTGTGGCGGTCACCTGGGGCATGTGTTTCCGGATGGCCCCCCGCCAACAGGCTTGCGCTACTGCATCAACTCGGCAGCTTTGAAGTTTATTCCAGCCAACGCCTAGGCCTTTAAGCCGCCTGCCGGCTGAGCATGTCGGACTACACTTTCTTGGATGCTACCTCGATCCTGCTGCGGGAGGGCCTGGAAGCTCTCTTGGTGCTGCTGGCCCTGGTGGCGCTTCTTGGGAAGAGCGGGCAGTCGGCCCAGCAGCGCTGGGTATGGCTGGGAGGAGCAGCGGGTCTATTGGCAGCGGTGCTGCTTGGCCTCTTGGTCAAGCTGTTTTTCCAGCAGCTACTTACCCACACCCGCCAGGAGGTGCTGGAGGGGATCACGGGGCTGGTGGCAGCAGCTCTTCTGTTTTCGATCAGCCTCTGGCTGCACCGGCGGGCCGCCCTTGCTTCCTGGCAGACCTTTGTGCAAGAACAAGCCCAGGCAGCGCTCGCCACAGGCCAGGTTTTTTCCCTAGCTTTCCTGGCCTTTGCAGCGGTGTTTCGCGAGGGGGCAGAAACGGTGTTGTTTTACGTGGGATTGGCCCCTTCCCTGGCGGCAAAAGATCTCTGGCTGGGGATCGGTCTGGGATCCCTGCTGCTGGTGGGGATGGCGGTCTTGCTGCTGCAGGTGGGGCTGAAGCTGCCCTTGGGGGCTTTTTTCCGGGGTTTGAGCCTGCTGATCTTTTACTTGGGCTTTAAGTTCCTGGGCAGCAGCCTCCACGCTTTGCAAGTTGCAGGCTGGCTTCCGACGACCCCCTTATCCGGGATCCCGAAGCTGCGCTGGTTGGGGATCTATCCCACTTGGCAGACGCTGATCCCGCAAACGGTGCTGCTGGGAATAGCCTTTGTCTTGTGGATGAGGCAATGGCTGCGGGCTGATTCTGCTCAAAAGCTCTCTCCGTGAGAGAAAAACAGAGCCCGCCCCTAGGGAGCTGGCAGGCTGCTGCGTTTTAACCCAGAAATCAGGTGTCGTAAACGCGGCACTCGACGGCGTCGGGGTTTTCAGCACAGTGCTGCTCGAGGCTGCTGGGGGCCTTTGGCTGGTGGCTGCGGGCTGCCAGCACCTCCTCTACCGCATCCCAGGCTGCACGGCAGTGGGGATCCCCTTCGCCGTACTCAGAGCAGACTTTGCGCGCGTTCTCCAGCTCTTTGGCAATGACTTCAGACAGTCCCATATTCTCAAGCTCCTTTCGACCGGCAGGGCTCTTCACCCCTGGGTTGGTTGACGCAGATCGTCCACGGATAGGTTGAAGATGATACCGTTGGCCAACCAATCGCAGTGAATCTACTACCTACTATTCTATGTAGCCCCCGCCGGAGGGTGTTGCCATCCTTTTGCAATCTCTTTGGGATCACCTCAAGCCGCCAAACAGTTGGCTAATCTGCTGCCGCACCTGTTCCGGGGATCCCTGTTGGCGTACCTGTCCTTGCGCCAGAAAGATCGCCCCGTCTGCCCATTCCAGCTCTGCCAGCCGATGGGTGACCCAAAGAGCGGTGATCCCCTCTTGATCCACCAGCTGGCGGACGCAGCGCAGCAGATCCCTCTGGCTATCGGGATCCAAGAGGGCCGTCGGCTCGTCCAACAGCAGCACTTCACAGCGCTGGGCCAACGCCCCGGCAACTGCTACCCGTTGCTTCTGCCCACCGCTGAGGCCGTGGATAGGCCGGCGGATCAGGTGGCGCAGGCCTACCTGCTCCAGGGCCCTCTCCACCCGCTCCTGGATTTCTTCCAAGGTGAGGGGCTCTGCCCCCAAACCAAAAGCTACATCGGCCCCTACCGTTGGCATAAACAGTTGCTGATCCGGGTTCTGAAACACGTAGCCTAGCCGCCCCCGCACCTCCCAGAACCCCGCCAGGGGCTGGGGATAGGTGAGCACTCCTGATAGGAGCTGCAGCAAGGTCGATTTGCCGCTGCCATTGGGCCCCAGCAGCATCCATAGCTGGCCCTTGGGAACAGCAAAGCTGCACTCCTGCAGAACCGGCGGACTTCCTGGCCAGGCAAAGGTCAAGCCCTCTACCCGGATAGCCAACGGGGGTTCTCTCCCAGTGAGGGAACTCATAGACCCCTAAGAAGCTGGCCTTAGCCCTGCAACTGGGCCAAGAAGCCAGGGCGGACTCCCATGGGCGCGGTGCCGGACTTGGAGGTTATTTGCACGCCACAGAGCTCGGCAGTTAGCAAGAACACCTTCTTGCCCGTGCGGTCGCAGGTCAGCTCTAGGCTCTGAGGGGATCCGTTGCGAAGAGCCTCAACCACACTTTGATAGGCGCGGTTGGCCGCTTCCTCCTCTTTTTGGTGGATGACGATAGGGGCAGGATTCCCTTTCAGGAGCAGTTCGAGAGTATACATGGCTGACCGTTTGCGTAGTGGGCTGTGGACACCTGATCCCAGTATCGCAGGTTAAGGCGAGAGCTGGAGATCCCTGCCCTAGGGACAGGGGAAGGTGGGGGCGGGATCCCCTTCACTGAGGGCAGCAAACCAACTAGAAAGGACAGCTGGCAGGCACAGGCCGGGGTTGCCCCCAATGTGGAGCCGTTCTAGCCGCGGCAGTTCTGCCAAGAAGCTGGGCAGCTTGCCTGTGAGCTGGTTACGGGCCCGGCGCAGATCCCGCAATTGCTTAAGCTGGGCTAGCTCGGGGGGTATGGGTCCGCTGAGGCGATTGTCCGACAGGTACAGATTTTCCAGGTTGCGCAGTTGCCCCAGTTGGGGCGGAATGGGCCCAGAAAGCTGGTTGCGATCCAAAAAACAGCCCCTTAAGAGAGCTGAGCTGGCCGAGTTGGCTAGGAATGCTGCCACTGAGCTGGTTATCTTGCAAGCAGAGGTTTTCTAGGCGGCTGAGCCGACCTAGCTCTGGAGGAATGGATCCAGAGAGCTGGTTGTGATCCAAAAACAGTCCCCGCAGCTTGCCCAGTTGTCCTAGCTCCGGCGGAATGGGGCCAGAGAACTGGTTGTAGTCGAGAAAAAGCTGTTCCAACTCCCTCAACTGCCCCAGCTCGGCGGGGATAGGGCCGGAAAGTTGGTTGTAGCTTAGGGACAGAGCCCGCAGCCGGCGAAACTGGCCGATCTCCGGCGGCAGGGATCCCCTTAGCCCGCGGCGATCCAACACCAACTGGACAAGGCACTGATCTCTATCAAACAGAGCTACTTCCTCCACCACCTCAGGCCGGCCCATTGCGGCCAAGATTTGCCGGAGGAAGAGAGGATCCTGGCAGGAGGCAGCAGGCCAGGCCATCCTCCCTCAGCTCAGCCAAGCCCAAATCACCACTAGACCCAACACCCACCACCGCTACTGAGCTTTTTCTATCCCTTGCCCCATTGCCCTGCTCCAGAGGCCTCCCAACTGCCAGGCAGCCTCAGGAATTGGCAGCAGCAAGTGAGAATAGACGAGCAATGGGAAGATTGCCGCGACAGCCAACAGCGGCAGAACTGCTGAGATAAGGGCCTAGAGCTTGACCGCCTGGGAGCGCTGGATCACCTCAGCTTCGTTTAGAGGGGTGGGGGCGTGAAAAGACAGGCACCAAGGAGTTTGGATTTTGCAGGGCGGGTGAAGCTGCTGCGAGGAGAGGTAGAACTGTCCCACCTTTAAGACAGCCACATCTTCTCCGCTTCCTCCCCGCTGGGCAATTTGCTCGCGCACTACCTCAATGGCTGCTGGAGACGTGACCCGGCCAAAAAACTGGGTGGAGCAGTTGGCAACGATATTGTGGTCAATGCTCTTGGGTGCTTGGGTAGCAAAAATGAGACCCAAGCCGTATTTGCGCGCTTGGGCGGCCAGGCGCAGCAGGCTCTGCTTGCAGGGGGTAGTCCCCTGGGAGGGCACAAAGTCTTTGGCCTCGTCGATGACCAGCAGCCCGCGCACTGGCGCTTCCGGCGGGGCGGGGTTTTTCTTGATCCAGGTAAACAGCGTCATGGCCAGTTGATTGAGAAATTGCTGCTGTTCCCCCAGGGTGGGAAGGCCCACCAAGTTGACAACCGACACCCGGGTTTTGCCGTAGTCTGAGCCCAGCCCCAACAAGATGGCCGGATCCAACGCCATCCCCTGTTGATGGAGCAACTTGTTGTTAACCATGGCAGCCTTGAGGAGATTAGCCATCTGCAGCGCCAGTTGCGGCGCCTTGCTGATACCGGCTCCTGCTTCCGGAGGCAGATCCGCAAGGAACTCGGCAAAGTCAGCTAGAGATCCCGGCTGGTGGGTGGCAAAGTATTTCAAAGCTGCCTTGAGAACCCCCCGCTTCAGCTCGTCGCTGACGGTCTTGCCGGGGGCCACGATCTCCTGGAGGGCGCCCCAGGCCATGTCGACGGCCTGATCCAGCTCTTCGGGATCACCGGCCAGCGCAGCAAAGTCCGGCAGGGGGGCGAGGGTGAGGGGGTTGCCCGCCGCCAGCCCAGGGGTCCAAACCACCACCTCGGTTTGGGCAAAGTAGCGCTCTGCCTTGGCTTGATCCTCCTCTGTCCAGCCTTCGGGAGCGGCAGGCCAGGGATCCCCCAGCCGGGCCAAGTCGTTGGCTGCATCGATGACGATGGAAGGGATCCCCTGCAAGGCTGCCTCTTCCACCATTCGCCTCAAGAGCACCGTTTTCCCCGAGCCGCTGCCAGCCAAAATCACAGTGTGCCGCACCAGCTCCTCGATGGGCAGAAAAACTGGCTCACCCTCCCGGTTGGCTATCCAGCGTCGTCCGACAAACAAACCTGGCGAAGGTCTCGGCGGCTGCAAGTCTTGCTTGGCTTCAGGAGCTTTGCCGTTGCCTGCCCTAGGAGGGGAGGAAACTCCCTTTTCCTCAGGCTCAGCTCTCGTAGCCCAGTCAGCCGGGATCCCTTCCCTCAGCCAGGCAAGGATTTTGGCCAGCCCCGAATCCAACTCAGCATTTGCCAGGTGGGTAAGAGGTTGCCGCTCCGCCAGCCAATCTCTAAAATCGCGTCTGGATTGGAGCTGCTCCAGGGCCAGCAGAACCCTGATTTCCTCCTCGCTGGGCTGCCAGTGGATCCCACCCTCCTCAAGGAACTTTTGCCACAGTTTCTGAGTACGTTCGCCTCCTGGTAGGGAGGTAGTGCGCACCACTACCAACTTGCGAAATCGCAGGGCCGCGTCGATCCCGGCTGCCGTCCTAGCAGCTACTAAGCGAGTTTGGAAAGATCTGGGATTAGTTGATTGAATAGCTGTAAAACAAAGGTGCCTTTCCCGCTCGTTTGCCTCGTAGAAGATTAGCCGCAAGCGAGAATGCAGAGGCGAGAAACCTCTGGATCCAGGGAAGTCAGTTTCCACTTGGCTGCCAATACTAGCCGGCAACTTTTCCTGACAGACGAGAAAGTTGCACAGAGAAGCTAGGGGCTCTTTCCATATCTCGTTCTCGTTTTCCTGTAAATACGGGGAAATATCAACCTTTTGCTTGGCCTCCTCAAAGATTCGATCTAGTTCCTTCAGTGGAGGGGGACTTGGAGTGATAGGAGCAGAACTTGGGACACCTAACTCGGTAACTCTCCCTTCCCGTAGGCATTGCTCCCTGTGCTCATGACATTTCTGGAGGAGCTCCCGAGGATAGATACTCTGCTGGAAGAACTCCGGCTTAAACGGGTAGGAAGGATAGGGAGGGATAAAGCCCACCTTGTGGTAGGCAGCCTGCAGGCGAGGAACAACAACTCCCTCAGCGACAGCGACACTGTCCCGAGGAAGAGGCCTCAAAGTTAAAGGCGGCTCAAAGCGTCCTGTAAAGGTTGCAACAGCTGTTTTCCTTAGAATTTCCCAAGACTGGTTTAGGCACGAGATGATGACAAGGGATCGGGAGAGGCAGTCCCGTAGCCCAATGAGGCCACCTGCGATGTTATGAATGATGTTTTGGGAAGCTTCTCTTTCTGTCTCTGGCGAGAGCTCCTGCAAGGATGACGAAGGACTAGGACTTGTTTGAGATTGCACAACAATGGGATCCAACTGATCCAAAGCAACTACAGTGGGTCCCCTTAGGCTCATCAGCCAAGAAAGCCCTGCAACAACTTGACTAGGATTTAAGCTGGCGTTGGTAAAACCGAATTGTCGGGCAACCTCTGATTCCACACCTAGGCCCTGTATCCAGCTATTACCTATTGACGCCAGTGAAAAATCATTCGAATTAGCTAGAATGGCAGCTCGTACACAATCTTGGTACTTGATGGTGTGCTTGCGATCTTGAGTGAATAGCCATTGCAGAGTTTGTCTAATGACGTCGAGCAAAGATTCGTGGGAAAAACTGGCGATCTCCTTCGCCTGCTTGGGAGTAGAGAGAGCTCTCAGAAAGACCAGATCGAGAATTTTTTGGAGCTGGCTAGTGCCATCAGGCTCTTCCTGAAGCAGAGAGGTGAGGTAGCCCTGGATTACGGTTTCCCAAAAGTCTTTCACATCGGTCATGTCCACTAGGACAAATCCCACCCCTTTTTCAAAGCAGCGCTGTCTTAAGACCCTGAGAAGGTGGGTTTTGCCAGAGCCACCATTGCCAAGCACAGGGATTCCAAAGGGTGTCTCCATCTGGGGAGATTGGATTAACTTCTCCAGCCGGCTGAATAGCTTCTCCCTGACATCCCGGTTAAGCTCAGGAACGTCAAAATCCGGAGGTTGCCAGATTTTTCTAAGATGAACTGTCCAATCAAAATCAACCTCCTTGAGGGCTTCTAGAGCTTTTTGTTGGTTGATTGAGAAAGAGGTACTTTCCTTGGAAGTCATGGCTAGTTCCTAACACGAAGAACGTGCTTGTCGTAGCCGTACAGGTTAATAGCGGCGGCTTTGATTTCAGGAGTAATGGACAGAGGATCGTCCAGGTTCATCAGCACTATCTTGCCTTGGTCGTGCAAAGTCAGGAGCGCCTGATCCAATAGCCAGGAGGGAACATCGGGAAATCTTTTGCGCAAGTCGGATAAGTAGACCATGAAGTAGCGCCCTCCCATCTCCTCGCAGGTGCGAAAGACCTTCTCGAGGAAGTTAGGATCAACCTCCCCTTCGCTAACTTCCCAGGGCTGCGTTTGCCCAGTAGGAACAGGGGCTGCTCCACCGAGAGAGGGTCTGTTCGCGTCAGCGGGCCGTAGGCCTAGAATCCGCGCCAAGGGAACGTTCTCCCGCTGTGCGTAATCCACTAGGGTTGCCAACGCCTTTTGCAAAACAACTGCTGCCTCTGGCGACTTGGAGCGGGCGATGGCTGTTGGAGGTGTGGTAGAAGCCCAGTCCCAGGCCTTGTCAGTCAGCACAAGCCGGGTTATCCTCCTTCCCTTTTCGACTACAGTCTTGCATTCAATGAGGCCCTTTTCCTCCAACAGCTTGAGCTCTTTGGTCCTATGCTTTGGCTTCACTTGCGACTTGGTCGGTTCTTCCCCTGTTAGCAGGAGCTTCCAGAGCAAGATTTCGCTTTTGGGCAACAAATCGCTCATTTCCCCAACCTCCAGCCCTGCCTCAAAGCCGGCTCTGTTGCAATTGAACCACCTTGCGGATCATCTCCACCGCCCGCTCGCAGTCGGACATCACCAGCTCATTGGGAATCCGCAACACCAAGTAGCCGGAGATGAGCAACTCGTAGTCCCGCAGGCGATCCTGGTAGTAGTGGTTTGGCTCGCGGTGCTCTGGCCCATCCACTTCCACCACCACCTTACCCTCCCGCCAAAGCAGATCCGCTCGGAAAGTGCGTCCGTTAACACTCTGTACAGTTTGGTTGAATTCCAGCAAATTCTTTAACTGTGCATCTGCTGCCACCCGGTCGGCCAGCTTTCTCTCAGCGGGACTGAAGGGGTGAGGGGATCCCTTGTAACCCACCACCACCTGTACCGAGCTGTCGAACTCCTTTAGCCTCTCAGGAAGCGGCAGTCGAATGGCACCGTAGCTCACGGAGGCCAATTCGGGGTGATCAGTCAAAGCGCTCGGCACCACCAGCACCAGCCGTGCCTGACTGTTGTCGGCCAACCAGATAGCTGCCTTGGCCAAGCCGAGTAAGTAGCTGGGCGCCGGCTCTGTCTCGTCGGTTGCCAAAGCCAAGGTCAGCTCGCGAGGGGCAATGGCCTTGGCCAGTTGCTGCACCTGGATCGCCCGCTGGATCCCTGGCAGCAGAGGCAGGCGTTGCTGTTGGCACAGGTGCATGGCCGCCCTGAGCCAGGTGCTGGCAATGGTGGGATCCTGTTTTGCTGGTAGCTCTTGGGCGCGGAGACGATTGTGAGCTTGAACCTCTGCCGTTGTGCCCGGCTCAAACTTTTCCCCATACCAATAAGGCCAGAGGGATAGGGCTACCCTCGCCAGCACCTGCAGACACTCATCGAGGATGGCATCCTGGGCAGGAATTCGGTGCCAAAGCTTGGAGACAAAGACCGTCTCTCGAGTTTCAGCCTCCTCCGCCAGGCTCGCTAGCGCTTCCTCCACGCACGGCGCCAGTAACAGCTTGACCTCCCCCTCTTTGCCTAGGTCTTGCCACGAAAGAACGGCCACCTCGCCTCTCCCACCTGCCTCCTGGAATCCTAGCCTAGGCCAGGCCGGGGGGAGAGGGTATCGCAAGCTGGGTCGGCAGGGATTCGAACCCTGGGCCAATCGGTTAAAAGCCGAGTGCTCTACCGCTGAGCTACCGACCCGAGTTTACACTTTCGTTATGATAGCAGGACTTTTGTCACATTCGCGAAGACTCTAGCCGGATCCCCGAGAGTTTTGCTAGTCTAGATGTAAGCTAACCCCGGGGCTGTAACGGTTTCGACGGGGTGGCGAACAAGGGTTCATGATACAGGTCGGGCTTGAGCTTATCCCGTTACCACTAGGCTCAACAAAGTAGGTGCGAACAACGTCGTACCTTTTGCTCGTAAAGCAGCTGCTCTGGCTGCCTAAGGCTCAGTAAGAGAAGTCTGAGCTCGAGGATCCTCCCACGACCCCGTTAAGTGGGCGGGTCACAACCCCAACGGGTGCAGCTCTCTTCTCCGGCTCCGTCGAGGGAGAGCCTAAGCTTAGGCGGAGAACTCCCATCGCCGGGATCTAAACGGCGATCCCCGCCTTGAGGGTCAGAGAGGCTAAGCCTGTGAAGGAGTGAACCCCCAGTACCCATCTCGGACACGGGTTCGACTCCCGTCAGCTCCATCTCCAGGTCAACCTGAGGTTATTGGCCCAGACCATCCTCGGTCAGGAGGGAGACGGGGCCTTTGAGTCCCTCTAGAGGTGAGTTCCTCAAGCGGCTTTACGGGCGGGGAAGCTGCCATGGCTGTGCCCTACAATCAGGGACAGTGGGTTGGAGAAAAGAGGGCCATGCGGCTCGTCGACCAACAGGGGCGTCTCCTGGGCAAAGTCAGTCTCCTGGATCTGGGGGCGCTGGCCATTGTAGTAGCGGCGATTGTGGCTGTCCTGTTTTTCCCCGGGCGGCAGGCGGGCAGCGTCGTCCAGGTGGGGGGTGGCCCCACGCTGCCGGTGGAAGTGGATATGATTGTGCGGGGGGTCAGCAGCCGATCCCTGGAACCTTTTCAAGCAGGTCAGAAGGCTGACTTGATTATCCGCAACCAACCCTACGGCCAGGTGGAGGTGGTGCGGGTGGAAAATGTCAGCCGCACTGTGCCGGTGGTTTTTCCCGATGGACGGGTTGAGAACTTGCCTGACCCAGAGCCCTACCGCTTTGATCTGGTGTTTACCTTGCGGGGACGGGGCCAGCGGACAGAAAATGGCATTGTCCTAGGCAACAACCGCGTCAAAGTCGGCGTTCCCCTGGAGCTCGAGACCTTTAGCTACAACTTGCGTGGAACCGTGATGGATGTGCGGCTGCTGCAATCGTAGAGGATCTCAAGCCCAATGCAGCTACAGGAGATCGCCCAAAAATTGGGATGCCCCTACGAGGGAGATCCCACCCTAGAAATTCACGGCGTGGCTAGCCTAGCAGAGGCGCGCCCAGGAGAGCTGAGTTTTCTCAGTGAAGCCCGCTACCTACCCTTGCTGGAGCAGACCCAAGCCAGCGCCGTCATTGTGGAGGAATCGCTGGTTCTGCCCCGCCCCATTGCCTGCCTGCGAGGGAAGGATCCCCGTCTGCTCTTTGCCCAGGCCATCGAGCTGTTTTACCAGCCCTATCGCTTGCCTGTTGGGATCCATCCCACCGCTGTGATTGATCCCAGCGTTGAGTTGGGAGAAGGTGTGGCCATTGGGCCGCATGTAGTGGTGATGGAAGGGGTGAAAATTGGCGACTACACCCAAATCCACCCCAACGTAACCATCTACCCCCACGTGCGGATTGGATCCCGCTGTCAGCTTTTCGCCAACTGCGTCATTCACGAGCGCACGGAGATTGGGGATGATTGCCTAATCCACAGCGGTGCTGTCATCGGCGACGACGGCTTTGGCCACATTCCTCTTCCCGACGGCTCCTGGCGGCGCATGCTGCAGGCAGGCCGGGTGGTGCTGGAAGACGGCGTAGAGGTGGGCAGCAACACCACCATCGACCGGGCCGCTGTTGGCGAGACCCGCATTGGCCGGGGCACCAAGATTGACAACCTAGTGCAGATTGGCCACGGCGTGAAGACGGGATCCCACTGCTTGATCGTGGCTCAGGTGGGCATTGCCGGCAGCACCCAATTGGGCCACCACGTCATCTTGGCTGGGCAATGCGGCCTGGCTGGGCACCTGCATATTGGCGATGGCGTACGCGTGGCCGCCCAGACAGGAGTAACCAGCGACGTCCCCGCTGGTCAAACCGTGGCCGGCTACCCCCATCAGCCTATTGCCGAATGGCGCAGGAGCATGGCCGTCCAGCGGCATCTGCCTGAGCTGCAACGTACCTTGCGCAAGCTGGAAGCTCGTGTGGC
>NZ_JANSHR010000015.1:0-54885 GCF_047461675.1 Synechococcus sp. R70.1 | reverse complement strand
CAACCTGGAGCAAAAGTCCGCTTTTGTCCAGCGTTGTATAAGTCTTTCAGAGCGGATCTCACCCCCTTACAATAGACAGCAACTTGATTCCATCTTCATGGCCTTGCTGCTTGCTCGGTCGGCAGCAGGGGTTGCTTGAGTCAAAGTCTTTCGGGAAGCTTGGGTGTTGAGAGCGGTGAAGTATTCCCAGAGTCTTTGCTTGCCTTGGCTGGGGGCAAGGTTGGCTTTGGCAGGCCTAGTGGGATCCCTGCTGTTGCTCCCTTCGGCAAGGGCGCAGTCGGGCTTTGTCATCACTGGCAGCGAGGGGGTGCCTGTCCTCAGCTATCGGCTGGATTTTCGCGGCATTCGCGGCCGGCTGGATCGCTATCGCCTGAAGATCCCACCCCAAAATGTGGCGGTGGCAGAGGTGCAGATCAAGGCGGATAGCAATTTCGATGCCGTCATCGACCCGAAGAATGTGCGCCTAGAGGCGGAGGGCAAGCCGGTGGAGCTGGCGGAAGTGTACTGGAACGAGGAGTTTCGCTCTTTGGAGGTGGTAGCCCGTCAACCCATTGCCGCCGGCCAGGAGATCCGCTTGGTGCTCTCCAATGTGCGCAATCCCTCCGCTGCTGGCATCTACCGGGTAGAGGCGCGGGTGCGGGGGACAGAGCCCAACCCCCTCTTCCGCAAGGTGGGCAACTGGCTGATTACCATCGACGATCCCGAGCGGCTCACGTTCTGAGGGGAACTCTCCTCCAGACGGCAGCCTGGTCTATCGAGAGAGACGGTCTTTGGTGCTGGCCGACCTCTGGTATCCCAATTGGTGGCAGGCCCTGCTCTTAGGCATGGTGCAAGGGATCACCGAATTCCTGCCCATCAGCAGCACAGCCCACCTGCGGGTGTTTCCGGCTTTGCTGGGCTGGCCAGATGCGGGAGCTTCGTTTGCGGCGGTGATCCAGTTGGGCAGTCTGGGAGCAGTGTTGATCTACTTTGCCTCTGACCTGCGCCAGTTGCTCCTTGGCTCCTGGAGGGCTTGGCAAGAGCGAGACTTCCAGCAGGAGTCTTGGCGGCTGCTCATGGGGATCCTGGTGGGAACGTTGCCGATTGGGGTGGCCGGATGGGCCGTCAAGGCCATTTGGGGATCTCCGCCCCGCCAGTTGTGGGTGATCGCTGCTGCCGCTATTGGCTTGGCCCTAGCTTTGGGCTGGGCAGAACGGGTGGGGAAACGCCGGCGAGGCCTAGACAGCCTAGGCATTTGGGATGGAATCTGGGTGGGGCTGGCCCAGGCCTTGGCTTTGATCCCAGGGGTATCCCGCTCCGGCGTGACGCTGACGGCGGCTCTGTTGCTCGATTTGCAGCGCTCGGCTGCCGCCCGCTACTCCTTCTTGCTGGGAATCCCCGCCCTCTTTTTGGCCGGGGTAGAGGAGTTCGTCTCCGAGTTCAGGACAGAGGCGCTGCTAGCGCAGGGGCTGGGGACGCTCTCGGCCTTTGTCTTCTCCTACTGGTCCATCGATTGGCTCATTCGATTTTTGCAGCGCAGCAGCACCTGGCTGTTTGTTGTCTATCGGATGGGTTTTGGCCTGTTCATTTTCTTGGGACTGGCCCTGGGGTTCTTGCAACCTTAGACCGACTTTTGTCCCCGCAGAATCTGCAGCGCTTTGGGCAGGTGCTCCGCTAGGTGGGCCGGATCCACCCCTGTCGGACCCCGCTCCCCCACCAGCTGGATAGCTGCCTGGGCATGCCACCACACCCCGGCACAGGCGCAACTCAGTAGCTCTGAGATCCCCATCGCCTGACCCAGTTGGGCCCTTCTGCGCGCCACTAGTCCACCGATTAAGCCAGTTAAAACATCGCCGCTGCCGCCGCGAGCCAAGGCCGGTGTGCTCTCCGGGTTTACCCAGCATTCCCCTGTGGGAGAGGCGATTATCGTCCGTGCCCCCTTCAAGACCACCACCGCCCCACTCTGGGCTGCTGCCTTTTGGGCTGCCTCGAGGCGATCCTCAAGCGAGATCCCAGGAAAAAGCCGGCGAAATTCCCCCAGGTGCGGGGTGAGGATAGCTTGGATCCCGTTTTCTGGCAGGCGCTCCACCCCCATCTCCGCTAAGGCATTGAGGCCATCGGCGTCGATCACCCAGGGGATCCCGGCCCAATCCCGCAGCAAGATCTCCAAAAGCAGCTGGCGGGTTTCCCCAAGGCCTGGCCCCACCGCCACCGCCTGGAAGGGCTTCTCAGCTACTAGCGGCAAAGAAGGGATCCCTTCCCAGGGGTGCACCAACACCTCCGGCAAAGCGCTGTGGATCAGCTCCTTCAACTCCGCCGGCGCCACTAGGGTTACCATGCCCACGCCGCTGGCACGGGATCCCAGGCCGGCCAACACTGCCGCCCCGGCATAGGCCGTCGAGCCTGCTACCAGCAGCAGGGATCCCTGGCGGTACTTGTGGGTGTCCAAGGGGGGATCGGGGGGGAAATGGGGCCAGGGTTGCAGCAATAGCTGGGGAACCGCCTCCGCCGGGCAGGCCCAAGGGGGGATCCCAAAATCAATGCGACGCAGCTGTCCTACCCAAGGCAGAGCCGCCTCCTGCCACAGGCCCCGCTTCCAGAGGCCCAGGGCATAGGTGTAGCTGGCGCGGATACAGCAGCCCCAGATCTTGCCTGTCTGGTCGTTGAGGCCAGAGGGCAGGTCCAGGCTGAGGATGGGAATGCCGCTGCCGTTGGCCCACTCCACTGCCTCTGCCCAGGGATCCCCCAGGGGCCGGTTTAGGCCAATGCCAAACAGGGCGTCAATCAGTAGATCGCAGTCGGCCAACTCCTCCAGCCGATCCACAAACTCCGCCCCCAGCGTCCTGAGATAGCGAGCGTGGTCGGCAGTCAGGGGCTTGAGATCATCCGGCTTGCCCAGCCAAACCTTCACCTCCTTTTGGGCCAGCCGCAGCTCTCGTCCAACCACCAAGCCGTCGCCGCCGTTGTGCCCTGTGCCGCAGAGGATGCCGATGCGCTGCGCATGGGGGAAATCCTGCCGCAACTGGGCAAAAACGGCCAGGCCCACCTTTTCCATGAGAGCGGCCACAGGCATGCCGGCAGCGAAGATCTGCTCCTCGAGGCAGCGCATTTGGGCCGAGCTGACTAGGGCAGTGGAGGGGTCAAAGAGGGGCAGGGCGCCGCGCCGCTGGGGCGAATGGGGCTCTGTCATCGCAGTCATGGTTGAGGGGGACTTAGGGAGCTTAGCTCGATCACGTTCCCGTCGGGATCCCGAACAAACAGCGCCGCTCGCCCGGAAGCGCTTGGCTGCACCTCGTAGCCTGCCTGCAGCAGGCGGGCCTTTACCGCTTCCAGGTCTTCCACGCCCAGCGCCACATGGGGAAGGCGCCCCCACTTCGCCTTGCTGCCCCCACTGGCTGGCTGCCCTTGGTCAAGCGGCTCCTCAGTAACAATCAAGTGAATCTGAGAGGAGCCCACCTGGTACCAAGCGCCGGGAAAGTCAAAGGGAAACCGCTCTGCTTTGGGGAGCCCGAGCACCGTCCCGTAGAAATGCTCAGCCCTGGCCAGATCGCTAACCCAAAGGGCAGTATGTAAGTGCTGATAGGCAGGCATGACGCTAGGTCTAATGAAGTTCTTCTCTGAGGGTCTGTTCCGCCTGTGCGCTAAGTTGGAGCTAGGGCAACGAGCGCTTGGCCTTGCCCAGGGGTTGGTCTATGGGATCCCGCACCAAGTTTTTCGGCACTGTCCTGGCCATGCTGGCCGTCAACAGCATCTATATGCAGTTGCAGCAGCTTGCCCTGCGGCTAGAAGAAAAAGTGAAGCCAGCTCCCTCAGAGCAAGCCTCTCCAGAGCCTCAGAGCAACGCGCAGCCGCCGGATCGCTGAGAGCCTCTGGCCCAAGTTTTCCGGAGGGTGCAACTGGCCAGGGCCGGCTTTGTCGGGATCCCCTAGAAGCCGGGTGGTGCTTTGCAAAGGGGATCAAACTCCGTACCATAGAGGAGCAGGCTCCCCTGTTTTGCGGTTTACACCTTGGGTACTCACCATGACTCAGCCCTCAGCAGCCTCTGGGCAAAAGCCGATCGTTGTCGCCCCTTCTATTCTTTCAGCCGATTTTAGCCGCTTGGGGGAAGAAGTGCGGGCAGTGGACGAGGCAGGAGCCGACTGGATCCACGTAGATGTGATGGATGGCCGCTTTGTGCCCAACATCACCATCGGCCCGCTGGTGGTAGAAGCGCTGCGCCCGGTTACGGCCAAGCCTCTGGATGTCCACCTGATGATTGTGGAGCCGGAGAAATATGTGGCCGACTTTGCCAAGGCGGGGGCCGACATCATCTCCGTTCACGCCGAGTCCAGCTCCACCATCCACCTGCACCGCACCCTCAGCCAAATCAAGGATCTGGGCAAACAGGCAGGTGTGGTGCTCAACCCGGCCAGCCCTCTGGAGCTGATTCAGTACGTGCTGGATCTGGTGGACCTGGTGTTGATCATGAGCGTCAACCCTGGCTTTGGCGGCCAGAGCTTCATCTCGGCGGTGGTTCCCAAGATTCGCCAGTTGCGGGCCCTGTGCGACGAGCGGGGCTTGGATCCCTGGATCGAGGTGGATGGCGGCATCAAGGCCAGCAACGCCTGGCAGGTCATCGAGGCGGGGGCCAATGCCCTGGTGGCGGGCTCAGCCGTATTCAAGGCCAAGGACTACGGGGAAGCCATTCGCGCCATTCGCCACAGCCGCCGCCCCGAGCTGGTGACGGTTTAGGGCTTTCTTCCCGTAGGCCGGCAACGCCGCAAGCAGCCTCAGCTCAAGCCCTAGCCCGCGCAAAGCTTTAGCGCAGAGCGGCCGTCTTCTTCTGGGCAGCGGCAGGGGAGGCACCTGCTTCAGCTTGACCTAGGCAGTGAGGAGGCGCAGAGGGGGGAACAAGCGGCTGAGGCGAGGTAGGGCTGAAAAAAACCTGGCAGAAGGGCAGGCGGCTGTTGCGCTGAATGTCGGCAAGGTAAGGGGGAGGGATGGTGCCCCAGTAGGCCCTTAGGACATGCTGGTCGGGATCCTCTGGCAGCACCTGGTAGTGCAACATTAGGCGGTTATCGGGAAACCAGGCGCGAACAAGCCTTTGCAGTTGCCTGAAATTGAAGCCTGGCTCTTCCGGATTGTAAATGAGGTGCATCCCCACTAGCCGCCCGCCCATGAAGTAGGCCTCTACATAAAACCCACGGGCATAGAGGGGGGGCTCTGAGGGATCCCGCGACGAAGGGGCATCCGGCAGATAGAGGGCCTCACCGCCCGGTCGCAGTTGCCAGCGGCTCCAGCGGGGATCCTCTCGGTCGCTGGAAATAGTCTCCCAGTTGTTGGCGTGGGCGTAGCCTAAGAAGCGCTCCTCCACCATGCCTAGATAAAGCATCTCCATCTGCAAGGAGGGTCGGGCCCGCGTTTGCAACAAGGGCAGAGTGCGCACTTCTCCTTGCTTGAGCACCAAAACTTCCGCCAGGGCTGGACAAGGTTTCCACGCCAGCAACGCCGCTAGGACCCCTGCCCCAACTGCCCAGCCCAGGTAGCCGAGACCAGGCTTGACCCAGGCAAGCAGCCATGGGGCTAGCCTCGGGAGCTGGAGAGACAGCCTAAGCTGAGTGTCCAACCCAACAAAAGCTGGAACGTAAGATGAGATCACCGCAATTTCAAAGAGCCCAAAGCTGTTAGGAAGTCTATTCTAGCCACAGAGCTAAAGCCTTTTAGAAATTTTGTTGCCTTGCATCAATTTTTGCAGGTTCTGAATGTCTGCCACCCAGTGCAACAAAGTAACACTTCCGGCATGGTAACTCCAGGGCTAATTGTTATCGCCGGCCCCACCGCCACTGGCAAGTCACGTCAGGCGTTGCTGCTGGCTCGGCGGCTGGGATCCCCTCTGCTGAATGCCGACTCTCGCCAGGTCTACCGGGAGTTCGACATCGGCACTGCCAAGCCTACCCCCGCTGAGCGGGCCCTCTGGCCGCACGAGTTGATGGACTTTGTGGATCCCCGCCACACCTACACCGTGGCCGAGTTTCAGCAGGCGGCCCAGTCGCGCATTGCCGAGGCCCATCGGCAGGGACAGACTCCCATTCTGGTGGGGGGGACGGGGCTCTACATCCAATCCATTACCGCAGGGCTGGGGATCCCGGCAGTTCCGCCGCAGCCCGAGTTGCGCGCCCAACTAGAGACGTGGCCGCCCGAGATCCGCTACGCCTGGCTGCAGCAGTTGGATCCCGTTGCCGCCGAGCACATCCATCCCCATGACACGGTGCGCACCCTGCGGGCTTTGGAGATCATCTACACCACCGGCAAGCCAGCTTCCCGCCTGAGGCAGGCCCATCCTCCCAGCTACCCCATCCTCATCTTGGGGCTGCGCTGCCCAATGCCCCGTCTGGAACAACGCATTGCTCGGCGCACGGCAGAAATGCTGGCAGCAGGCTGGATTGAGGAGGTGAAAACGCTGCGGGAGCGCTACGGGCCAGACCTGCCCCTCTTACAAACCTTGGGCTACGCGGAGATTGGCGCCTACCTAGAAGGGCGGATCCCAGAAGCAGAGCTGCAGCCTTTGATTGTGCGGCGCACCCGCCAGTTTGCCAAGCGGCAGATGACCTGGTTTCGGGCCATGCCAGGGATCCAATGGCTGGACTGCGAGGCCGAGGATCTGCCGGAGCAAATCTGGAGCCGGGTTACGGCGTGGATGGCCGCTCAGACCAGCGCTGTTCGCGATAGCGGGACGGAGTCCTTAACCAGTCCTGCCGTCGCTGCGCGTCCGCCCGCCGATCCGTAAGGATCTCCAACACCCGCACCCCCTGGGTCGGCAAGGGATCCAAGGCTTGGGCCAGCTCCTCCCAGGTCTCTATCCGCCGGTGGGGGATGCCATGGGCCTGGCAGAGGAGGGCAAAATCCACGGCCTGGGGGGTGGCAAAGTAGGGCTCAAAGGGAGGGTTGGGCTCCTGGCGAGCCGCCTTGGCAATGGGCAAGAGCTCAAAGATACCGCCCCCCTGGTTGTTGATGAGAAGAATCGTCAGGGATCCCTGAAGGCATTGGGCAAGACGCAGGCCACCGCAGTCGTGCAAAAAGGCCAGATCCCCGGTCAGCACCACCGTCGGGCGCTGGCGATGGGCCACCCCAAAGGCGGTCGAGAGGATGCCGTCGATGCCGTTGGTGCCGCGGTTAAAGTAAGGCCGGATGCGGCGGTCGTTGGGTGGCCAAAACCACTCCACATCCCGCACCGGTGTGCTGTTGGCAATAAATAGCGGCGTCTCCGGCGGCAGGTGATGGGCCAGCCACCAGGCAATCTTGCCCTCAAACCACTCCGGCAGAGCTGCCAGCAGCCGATCCAGCTCAACCCGAGCTTTTGCTTCCGCCTGCAGCCAGGCTTGCAGAAAAGCGGTTGTTTTGGCTTTGCCTGCCGGGATCCCTGCCGCCACCTCCTCCACGGCAAAGGGCAAGTGGGTCGTGGAGTTGTGGAGAGGATCGGCGTTCTGGGGCCGAGGGTCGAGCAGCCAGGTGCGGGGTTGGACTTGGGCCAGGGTTTGCCGCAGGGCCTTGCTGGTGGGCAAGGGTCCCAGTTGGATCACCTGCTCTGGCCAAAGATGGGGCTGCTCTCCCTGGAGGAGAAAATCGTAGGTGGTGATGAGGTAGGGGTTAAGGGAAGCGTAGTTGCGCAGGGGGGAAAGGCCTTCTGCCAACACCGGCCAGCCCAGGGCTAGGGCCAGACGGGCCACTGCCTCAGCGTAGGCGCGGGGATCCGCCGCTTGGGCCGGCCCTGCCAAGATCACTCCCCGCTCACAGCTGCACCACTCCTGCCAAAAGGAAGCCCTCTCCATCTGAGGACTGCCCCGCAGCGCCTGGCAGGAAGATCCGGCCGGAGCAACCCCCCGAAAAAAGCTCTTCTCAAACTCCGGATTTTTCTGCCAACGGGCCAGGGGCGCGGTGCTGCTGTCAGCAATGGGAGCCAAGGGCTCCCGCAAAGGCACGTTGAGGTGCACTGGACCCGGGAAAGGGTAGAGGGCACGCTCCCAGGCGTGAATGACGGTCTGGCGCAGGTAGGCCAGAGCTTCTAGGTCGGCGCTGGGCAGGGCTAGCTCCGCCTGCCAGTTGGGGTAGTGGCCGTAGAGCTTCACCTGGTCGATGGTCTGCCCGGCGCGGCAGTGGCGCAGCTCCGGCGGCCGATCCGCCGTCAAAACCAGAAGTGGCCAACCACTTTCTGCCGCCTCGATGAGAGCGGGGAAAAAATGGGCGCCGGCGCTGCCAGAGGTACACACTAGCGGGATGGGCTGCCGCAGCTGCTGGGCCAAGCCAAGGGCAAAGAAGGCCGCCGACCGCTCATCCAGCACCGGAATGGCCTCGATCTCAGGGTGCTGCGCCAGAGCATAGGTGAGGGGGGCAGAGCGGGATCCCGGACACACCACCGCCACCCGACAGCCCAGCCGGCTCAAGGTCTCGGCCAAAACGGAGCTCCAGAGGGTGTTGAGGTTGCGCCAGTCCAGCCGTTGAGGGCAAGGCGTGTCAGCCATTCCAGCCACAAGAGGTAGCGGGAAAGAACCCAAAATGGGCACATCCTGTTACTGTAGGCCCATCGACCACCCCGGGGAAGCCCCCTCTCCTATCCACCGCTTGTTATGGCCTCCTGCCGACAGGAGGAGCCGGAGGTTGGTCAAGTTTCTCGAAGGGGGGAATAATGTTTATCGACCTTTGCTGCAGCCAAGCAGGAGCGCCCATGCCCAGAAAACCCGATGGCTACCTCGTTCACATCATGCTGGAAGGGGGTCAGACCCTGCAGGTACGGGTCAAGGAAGCCAGAGAATACACAGAGCTGATCAACCAACTGATGGTGGGTGGGGACGAGTTCATCACCTTGCCCAAGCAAATGGACAACGAGTACATGATCGTGCGTCCCCAGCGGGTGGCCGGTGTGTCGGTGGAGGCAATCTACAACTCCAGCGTTGGTATTGACTTGTAGAAATCCCAAGAGCCAAGCCAGGGATCGCGCCCGAAGCCCCCAGCCTTGAAGCTGGGGGTGCTAGGAAGGCTTTCTACAGACTTAGATTTAGGATTGCAAGGCCGAGAAGACTATTTCTCCGGTGGCAGGAGGACTTTGTCAATGACGTGGATAATGCCGTTGGAGGCTTTGAGATCGGGGGTTGCCACCTTGGCGTCGTTGACCCGGATCCCATCCTTGACGGAGATCTCCACCGGCACTTCAGCAAGGGTAGTCACCTTACCGGCCTCTAGATTTTGAGAGAGAAGCTCGCCAGACACGACATGGTAGCTGAGCACTCGCTTCAATTTCTCCTTGTTTTCTGGCTTGAGCAAGTCGTCTAGCGTGCCGTTCGGCAGGGCCGCAAAGGCTTCATCAGTAGGGGCAAAAACGGTGAAGGGGCCCTCCTCAGAGAGCGTCTTCACCAGGTCAGCAGCCTCCAGGGCTTTGAGCAAGGTGGTGAAGGAGCCAGCCTCAGTGGCAACATCCACAATGGTTTTGGCTTTTTGGGCAGGAGCCGCAGTCTTCGCGCTTGCAGGCGCTGGGCTAGGGCTGCTGGCATGGACTCCAGGAGCCACAGCCAACACCGTGGCCGAGGCAACGGCTAAAGAGAGCGTGAAGAGCTTGCGAACCATGGAATGTAACCCTCCGTAAAGAGTAGGTTTACACTCTTTACGACGGACAGCCTCTGGCTCGAGTTCCTTACTTCCCGTGGTGGAGCTGCTAGCTGTTTAGGCGTTGCCTCTGCGGCTTGCCGAGGGATCGCCGCCGCTTTCAGCTGGGTTGGGACTGGTCAAATCGTTAAGGCGGCGCAGGATCCCCCATCCCTGCAGGGCTTCCAAGAGGGCCTCCCGCACAACGGCCACGGTTTCTTGGTCAAGGGCCAGGCGCAGATAATCCACTGCCAGCCGAGTTTGTTCGGGAGCCAGATGGGGCAGGCGGCTCTGCAGCCGGCGTACCCCCAGCAGCCGCCTGTAGGGATCGGGGGAAGCAATGTCGCTAAGATCCCGCTCCCATTGAGAACGCTGCCGCTCTTGCCGGCGGCTGAGCCACTCCCAAAACAGCAGTGACAGCAAGGCAAAGGTGGCTAGCCCCTGCACAATGGCGCCCGTGGCCAGCCAGCGCTGGTTGGCTTCTGCCCAGATTGAGACCACAAGGTAGGTGCCGAGGGTGGCGGCTGCCCCACCAGTAACGGCTAGCAAAAGGGAGCGGTCAGCTTGGCGAAACCAAGCCTGCCACTCCTGCCAGCGGCGGCTAAACTCAGGGCTGCAAGCCGCGTACACCCCTAGCATCACCCCAGTGCCCACTGCTAGGGAAAGGGCCAGGCGCCAGTGCCAAAAGGCTAGCCCCGCCAACGCCAAGCCTGACACCGCCAAAACCCGCCCCTGCGATCCCCCCAGCAGCCACCCCGCCGCCTGGGCTCCCCTTTCCTCTGCCCCTTTCTGAACCCGCTGAAGATACTCCTGCCAGGATCCCTGGCCAGAAGAGGGGCGACTGGATCCCTTCTTCACCGCCGGCAACTCTCCCAACTTTTTCTTCGCCAAGACAGGTCAACGCTTTAATTATGCTCTGTCGGCAGATCGGAGATAGGCTTTCCACCCCTGAGCTTGCAACTGGGCATTTTTCTCCTGCACAGCCTGCTTGAGGTTTTCCCGGTAGGCAAGCACCCGCTGCAGCAGTTCAGGATCCCCGCTGGCTAGGATCTGCACCGCCAAGAGACCGGCGTTATAGCCGTTGCCAATGGCTACGGTAGCCACGGGGATCCCCTTGGGCATCTGCACTATCGAATACAGGGAGTCCAGCCCCTGCAGGGACTGGCTGAACACCGGCACCCCGATGACTGGCAGAGGGGTAAGGGAGGCTACCATCCCCGGCAGATGGGCCGCCCCGCCAGCGCCGGCAATGATGACGCGGATGCCGCGGGTGTGGGCACTGCGGGCAAACTCCACCATCGCTTCGGGGGTGCGGTGAGCGCTGAGGATCTGGAGGAGATAGGGGATCCCAAACTCCTCGCACACCTGAGCGGCGGGGGCCAAGGTGGGCAGATCCGAATCGCTGCCCATTACGATAGCGACAAGAGGGGAGTCTTCCATGGCTTGCTGGCCCGTCGTAGCCGATCCATAATCGCATAGCCCAGCCCTGTCAAAACCGGGGGGGGCTCAGCCAGCAGCAGGGTGGCTGCCCCTTCGTCCAAGCGGCGCAGGCTGGCAAAGAGAGCCCGCGCTGCCGCAGTGGGATCCGGCCCCAGGCATTCAAAGGTCAGCGCAACTCCCGGCCAGTGGTGGGCAAAGCTTTCCGCCAGCGCCTGGGCATCGGCTGAGAAACTGAGGACGCCCAGGTGGGCATGTTCAGCTGTCTCCTGCCGCAACCGCTGCCACTCCTCAGGGCGGAGCTGGTCAAAGGCAACAGGCAACAACCAGAGGGGCTTGGTGGGGGCGTAGTGGCTGCTGAGCCCTCCCGGTGCCTCGGGCCTTAGGTTGCTGTCCGGTGCAGTCTGGAGGGGCAGGCCGAGATGAGCTTCCAGCACTTCCCGCGGGATCCCGCCAGGGCGCAACAGCGTGGACGTGCCGTCAGGGCTGAGCTTAAGCACGGTCGATTCCAAGCCCACGCTGCACTCTCCTCCGTCCAAAATGTAGGGGATCCGCCCCGCCAACTCGGCATAGACCGCCTGGGCGGAGGTGGGGCTAAGGCGGCCAAAGCGGTTGGCGCTGGGGGCAGCTAGAGGCACCTGAACTGCCTGCAGCAAAGCCTGGGCCACGGGGTGGGCAGGCATCCGCAGCGCCACTGTAGGCAAGCCACTGGTGACGAGATCCAGCACCCGGGGTCCCTTGGGCAGCACCAGCGTCAGCGGGCCCGGCCAGAAGGTGTCGACAAGGGATCCCAGCCGAGCGCGGGCGGCGGCAGTAAAAGCCGACAGATCCACCAGCTCCCCGTCCAGCGCCTCAAGGCAGACCCCAGCTGGCAGGTGCAGGATCAGGGGATCGAAACGGGGGCGCTCCTTGACAGCAAAGATGGTGGCCACCGCCTGTTCGTTGAAGCCGTGGCCCGCCAGGCCGTACACCGTCTCCGTAGGCATGGCTACCAGTTGACCTTGCCGCAGGGCTTCAGCGGCTAGGGCAAGGTGCTCGGGGGTGGGGGGAAGAATCTGCGTTGGCATTGGGCAAGCTGGGGATCCCCTTCCTACCTCCATTGTCAAGCCAGGGGGAGGGCAATGTCTCCTTCTGCAGCTCAGCGCTTGCTCTCTTCCTCCACGTGGGTGTGCAGCACCCTGCCGCGTAGGGTCTTGCCCAGCCAGGGAGTGGCCTGCGAGTGGGAGCGGAGCGTGGCTGCCGAAACTGTCCAGGTATGGGTTGGATCAAAGAGCACCCAATCGCTGCCGGGCTCCAGGCTGGGCGGCTCCAACCCCAGGCAGCGGGCCGGGTAGAGGCTAAGGGCCGACCAGAGCTGTAGCGCCGTCAGCGCTCCCGTCTCCACCAAGTTCTGCCACAGCAGCGGCAGGGCCAGCTCCAGACCCATGGCCCCAGGGGGTGCGTCGGCAAAGGGCAGGGTCTTCTCCTCGTAGGTGTAGGGGGCATGATCGACGGCAATGCCCAGGCTACCGCTGCGGATCCCGGCAATGAGGGCCTCCCGGTCGGCGGCACGGGGAAGAGGAGGCAGTAGGCGCAAGTTGGGATCGTAGCCGCGCTCGAAGACAGCTTCCTCCGACAGGAGGAGGTGCATCCAGGTGGTACTGGCGGTAACCGGCAGCCCCTCTGCCTGCGCCTGCTGGATAAGCTCCAGGCTGCGGGCTTGGCTGAGGCGCATCACATGCACTGGCGGCGGCGAGGGAACGCTGCGCAGCACTTCCAGGAGGCGGGCTAGGGCGGCGGTCTCGGCACTGGCTGGGATGCCCTTTAGCCCCAGGCGCAGAGCCCATACCCCCTCGTAGAGACTGCCCGAACCACCTAGGGTGGGATCCCAGGCCCAAACCAGCAGGGGCTTGTTCCAGGGCCGCAAGTACTCCAGAGCTTGTCGCACCAGGGCCAGGGAGCGCAGCGACTCTGCTCCCCCAAGCCGGGCCACAAAGCCAATGGCTCCAGCGCGGGCCAGCTCTCCCCAAGGGCTGGGAGCTTCTTCCCGGCCACCCAAGCTCAAGGCAGCCCAGGGCAGCCAGCGAGGATCCCCAGGCCGGCGACGATAGCGACCTAGCTGCTCTGGCTGATCCAGCACGGGAAAGGCTGCCGTCCCCGCAAGAGGAGTGGGCAGCAGGCCAACTTGGGTAAAGCCGCCTGCCCGCGCCGCTGCTGCCAAGGAAGTGAGAGTCTCGCGGCCAGCGGAGAGGCCATTGTCTTCCAGCTCGCCACTAGAGGTGTACAAATCGATCAGGCCTGGGCCCAGCACCCAGCCGGCGGCGTCCAGACGGGGGATCTTGGCGGGGATTGCCGTTGCCTCGACAAGCAGGAGGCGGCCCCGACGTAGCCAAACGTCAGCCACGCCATCGCGCTGGCGGCAGGGATCCAACAGGCGTACCCCTTGGAGGCAAATGTCTGGCAAACCCAGGTCGGCAAGGAGAGGGGATCCCATCTCTTACCCCCTAGAGAGCGCCCGCCGTGGTGCAGTCGAAAATCTGGCCGGACAGGTGAGTGGTGAGGTTGAGCACTCTTAGGACTGGGGCACCCTCCTTTCCTTCCGGGTAGTCGATGACGGTAATGCCGCCATTGCCTTGCTTGAAGATCCAAAAGGCATGGGGAGAAAGGTCGAACAACTGGCAGATGATGGCTTTGTTGATGGCATCATGGGCTACCACCACTGCCGTACCTTCAGGAAACTGAGCAGCAGTAGTGGCCAAAATTTCTTCCCAGGCTGAGCGGGTGCGGGCCCAAACTTGGTAGAGATTTTCCCCGTTGGGCATCTGCACAGCCGCAGGATCCCGCTGCCAGCGCTCCAGCTCGCCGGGGTATTGGGCCTCCACCTCGCTCTGCAGCTTGCCCTCCCAGTCGCCGTGGCAGATTTCTTGCAGCTCCACCATTGGACGCAGAAGGAGGTTGGGGTGGTAGCGGCAAATGGCATCAGCAGTAGCCCAGGGCCGCTTGAGGGGGCTGGAAAAGGCTAGATTCAGCGGCTGATCCGCCAGAAATTCGGCTACCTTGGCTGCCTGCTCCTCGCCGGTGGCGTTGAGGGGGATATCCCGCTGCCCCTGGAAGCGTTGCTCCCGGTTCCACTGCGTCTCGCCATGGCGCACCAGCAGAATGCGCATCCCCTGCTTGCGCTGGGGCAGGGATTGGCCCAGATGGGCGGTGATGTTCCAGGATTCCAGTTGGGGTGGCCCCCCCAGGCCCTGGGGAAAGTTGAGGACGCTAATGGCACAGTTGTTTTGCCCCAGGCGGTGGTAGTGGACTGGCCCCAAGCCAATGGCCGTGCTGACCAGGGCACGGTTGAGGCCGCTGTGGCCGACGATAAGAACGTTGAGGGGATGCTTAGGATCCTTCCCTCGCTCTGAGCGGGGATCCGCCTGCACCTGCTCAGCCAACTGTTGCCAAAAGCCCTGGGCTTGCTGCCAGAGATCCCGCACCGGAAAGCGTCCCCCTAGCTCCAGCTCCTCGGGATGGTACCGCCATCGGGAGTACTCTTCTGGGTACTTTTCCTTCACCTCGGCAAAGGTCAGGCCTTCCCACTCCGTTAGGTCAATCTCCCGCAGCTGCTCGCTAATCAACAAAGGGACCCCCGCTCGCTCCTTGAGAAGAATGTGGGCAGTGTCGAGGGCGCGGGAGAGAGGGCTAGAGTAGACGTAATCCAAAGGGATCCCGGTCAGGGCCTCAGCTAGCCGTTGCGCCTGCGCTTCTCCACTGGGGGTGAGGCGAGAGAGATCGGAGCGACCTTGGATGCGATTTTCGACGTTGAAGGTGCTCTCACCGTGGCGCACAAGCAGGATGCGCAGGGCAGGCTGAGCCATCGTTTGCACCGGTTGAACTCGAGAACACCTTACTAGAGTATCGCCTAGAGCCCTGCTGTGGGGTTTGGCTGGCCTCCCTAGAGATGAGCCGCTCACAAAGGGGTAAGCCGCGCTAGGAAAGCCCCCTCCGCCTCCTGGTAGAGAATTTGTCCTTGCCAGCCGTTGGCGTGGGCATAGTGCAGCAGGGTTTCTGGGTCCACAAAAAGCCAGGGGAAAGGATCCCCGCGCCGGCCGTTGTACTCAGCCACAAAGTTCACTACCTTGGTTTCTGCTTTCCCCCCCTCTAAGTCCCTAGGAACGGTCGGCTCTGGATCCTGCAGCAGATCCTCCAGACGCGCCGAGTCGCCCTCTTCGCTGAAGTCGCTGAGCTCGGTAGAGTCCACAAGCAACTGGCCGGTGGGCTGAATCCAATGGCGAGCCCGGCACAAAAAACGCTCCAACCCCTCTAGGGATCCCAGGAGGCCAGCGCCGTTCATCAGCAATAGCAGCGTGTCGAAGGGCTCTTCCGGCCCTGCCCAGTGGAAAAGATCGGCAGCAATGCGGCAGCGCACTCCCCGTTCGGCCATGATCTGCAACGCCACGGGCGAGCGATCCAAGGCAGCCACGGCCAATCCTTCCTCCTGCAGCAGCAGGCTGTGGCGGCCCGTGCCGGCGCCGATGTCCAGCACCCGACCGCGGCATAGATCCAAAGCCATGGCCTCCACCTCCGGCAGCTCCTGGGTGAAGAACACCTCGGCGGAGACCACCTGGGGCTCTTCCGCCAGAGGGATCCCCTCCAGACTGTAGGCGTACAAGCGCAGGGATCCCTTGGCCTGGCCTCGGTGCCAGTCCCATAGGGCTTGCTCTAAGGGATCCTGAAGTGGGTAATTCTCGACAGCCTTTATCATGGAAGGGGAAAGCTAAACCATTGACCCGATGGCCATCGTCGCCTTTCTTTACGGTGCCGCTATCGTCCTTTTGCTGATTGCAGCAGTGGTTTGGGCAACATCTCGGCAGTTCAATGTGGAGACCGAGACGCAGATCGGCACCTCGCCAGAAGAGCCCTCCGAGACCTCATCCGTTCCCATTTCCATTGTGGAGCAGCTAGAGCGCCAATACCGCAACAGCCCTTCCTACCGTCCCGATCCGTGACATACTCCCGCACTCATGCTATGCATAGTCGGAGATCCTTAGAGATCCTTGGAAAGATGACTTTTGAGGATTCCTGAGGATACAAGCAGTGTCTTTGCTGGCCAAAAGCTAGCGTTTTCTCTCTCTATATATGGTTGCTAAGTCTCCACCACCCATTGTCTACATTGCCTTGGGGCTATTGCTACTCTGGGGCGGTCATCGTGCTTGGCGGGCGGGCTATGTTCGCTGGCCGCAAGGGATCCCTCTGCCTCAGGTGTCGCTGCCAGGGTTGGGGGGTGGAGCACAAGATCTGCTCCTGACCAGCGGCGAGCGCACCTTGTTTGCCGATAGCAGCCCCACGGCCACGGCAGCGGCGGAGCTATTGCGCCAAGGTAACCTCAGCGCAGCCATCTCGGTGTTGGAGATGGGTCTGCAAAGCAACCGCAACGACCCAGAAGCTCGCATTTTCTTGAACAACGCCCGCGCCCAGCAGCAGGGCAGTCCCTTGAGCCTGGCGGTGGTGGTGCCCATCTCCAGCAACCCCAACCGCGCCAAAGAGACCCTGCGCGGGGTGGCGCAAGCTCAGGAGGAGCTTTTCCAACAGGGGGGAATCGGAGGACGGCTGCTGCGGGTAGTGATTGCCGACGATGGCGATAACCCTGAGCGAGCAGCAGCGGTGGCCAAAGCCCTGGTGGCGCAGCCTGAGATCTTGGGGGTGATTGGCCATAACACCAGCGATGCCACCCTGGCTGCAGCCGAGGTTTATCAGCCTGCCGGCTTGGCGATGATCTCCTCCACCTCCACCAGCACTCGCATCAGCATGCTGGGGGATGCCATTTTTCGCACCGTGCCCTCGGATCAAGTGGCTGGCACACAACTGGCCCGTTATGCTCTCAACACGTTGCGGCTGCAAAGGGTGGCCATCTTCTACAACCCCAACAGCGCCTACAGCTCCAGCCTGCGGGACGCCTTTGCCTCCACCCTGACCAGCGAAGGGGGCATCGTGCTGGCGGAGTTCGACTTATCGGCGTCGGACTTCAACCCCCAGGCCAGCCTGCAAAGGGCCGTCGGCCAAGGAGCCCAGGTAGCTTTTTTAGCTCCCACGGCTTCCGTAGCCGAAAAAGCGCTGGCCGTAGCCCGCGAGAACGCTGTAGCTGGTAAGCCCCTTGCTCTTCTGGGCGGCGATGTGCTCTTCAGCCTCACCACATTGCAAGAAGGGGGAGCAGCGGTAGAGGGCTTGGTGGTGGCGGTACCCTGGCATCCCCAGGTGCCGCGCAACCGCGGCTTTGCCCAGAAGGCAGCCCAGCTCTGGGGAGGGCAGGTGAGCTGGCGCACCGCTCTGGCTTATGATGCCACCCGGGTTTTCTTGCAAGCTTTCAGCCAAGGAGCCACCAGCCGCAACGCTGTTCTCGCCGCCCTGGGCGACCCGAACTTCCGCTTGCCGGACGGCGCTTCCGGAGAAGTGCGCTTCTTGCCCTCCGGCGACCGCAGTGCTCCCCATGTGCTGGTGCGGGTTGAGCCCGGCAACCGCTCCGGTACCGGCTACGATTTCGTGCCTCTCCCCTAGGGATCCCGCCAGGCGCTACAGTGGGGGATGCTCTCAATCTCCTCAGAATCGAATGGATCCCATGCCCACTCGGATCACAGCCTGCTTTCAGGCGCTGCGCAGCCGTGGTGAAAAAGCCCTCATCCCCTACCTCACCGCTGGGGATCCCAACTTGGAAACCACCTTTGAGGCTTTGCAGGTTCTGGATCAGAGCGGCGCCGATCTTATCGAGCTGGGGGTACCCTACTCGGATCCCCTGGCCGATGGGCCGGTGATCCAAGCAGCAGCTAGCCGTGCTCTCCGGCGGGGCGTGACCTTGGGCGCCATTTTGCAGGGGTTGCAGGGCCTCTCGCTGCAGGCCCCCCTGATCCTGTTCACCTACTACAACCCCATCTACCAGCTCGGCATTCCCACCTTTGTGCAGCAGCTGCGCCAGGCCGGCTGTGCCGGCTTAGTCGTCCCCGACCTACCCCTAGAAGAGGCTGAACCCCTGCGGGAAGCGACGCAGGCAGAGGGGATCGACCTCATCTTACTGGTGGCCCCCACCAGCCCCCCTGAGCGCATGAGGCGCATCGCCCAACACTCCAGCGGCTTTGTCTACCTGGTCAGCACCACCGGCGTTACCGGCGAGCGATCCACTCTGGAGCAGCGGCTCCCTGCCTTGCTGCAGCAGTTGCGCCAATCCACCTCCCTGCCGATTGGGGTGGGCTTCGGCATCTCTACCCCCGAGCAAGCCCGCCAGATCGCCCTCTGGGGAGCAGATGCAGCCATTGTTGGCAGCGCCTTTGTGCAGCGGCTGACCAGAGCTTCCACCCCTGCCCAGGGGCTGCAACAGATTGCCTACTTCTGCCGCGATCTCAAGGCTGCCCTGCAAGGAGTGGGAACTCTGCACCTTTGACGGCTGCAGCCGGAGCCCTCAAAGGGAATGAAACAAATATTTACATCCTTTTAGCCCCCTGCCGGCCAATTCTCTGCTCGCTGGACTCTAGAACTGGAAACTCGGCAGCCGACTAGACCTTTCGGTGTCGGCTTGTTTGTAAATCTTCACAAAATCCTCATCGCTCCCGCGCTATAAAATTGACCTGGATGCTCGGCTGTCTGAAGGTTGCAGGAGTTCTCGACCGATCTCAAACTCTGGGGCTTCAGTGGGGGAGTTTCAAGCAACCTCCACGGGATCCCCGGTTTTTGGGAAGCGGATTCCGCATCCAGCAAGGCTCGGTAGCTGGCTTTTGAGAGGATCAGCCAGTCGCTCATCCTTGACTTCGGAAAAAAACAAAAGGAGATCCATTATGCAAGACGCCTTTACCCGGGTGATTACTCAGGCAGATGCACGTGGGGCTTTTCTAAGCGAACAAGACTTTGCCCGTTTGGAAGCTTTGGTGGCAGAAGGCAACAAGCGCCTGGATGCCGTCAATCGCATGACCAGCAACGCTGCCCAAATTGTGGTCAACGCAGCCCGTTCTCTGTTTGCCCAGGAGCCAGATCTCATTGCTCCTGGCGGTAACGCCTACACTAACCGTCGCATGGCTGCTTGCCTGCGCGACCTTGAGATTATCCTGCGCTACATTACCTACGCCACCTTGGCAGGGGACAGCTCAGTGCTGGAAGATCGCTGCCTGAACGGTCTGCGAGAAACTTACATTGCCCTGGGGGTGCCCACCAGCTCCATGGCCAATGCCATTGCGGCTATGAAGAGGGAAGCTCTGGCCAAGATCATGGATCCAAACGGCATCACCCCTGGCGACTGCTCAGCAATCCAAAGCGAAGTGGCCAGCTACTTCGATAAGGCGGCTGCTGCCATTCTGTAAGGTATCTCGGTTTTCGGCGAGGGTCAGTTTCTTTCATAGCCAGCCGAGAATCTAACGGGGCAGTAAAGGAGCTGCCTGTTGGTTGCTTTTACTAACAGTCAATGTATTGAGGAGTTGCAAATGAAAACCGTTATCACCGAAGCAATTGCCGCTGCTGACAATCAAGGGCGCTTTCTCAACGCCAGCGAGCTGCAGGCGGTGAGCGGTCGCTACCAGCGGGCTGCTGCCTCCCTAGAAGCGGCTCGGGTGTTGACTCAGAACCAGCAGACGCTGGTGCGCGAAGCGGTGCAGGAAGTGTTCAAGCGCTTCCCCTACTTGAGCCAGCCGGGTGAAATGGGGCATGGCGAGGTCTTCCAGGCCAAGTGTGCCCGTGACATCGGCTACTACCTGCGCTTTATCACCTACTCGCTGGTTGCCGGTGGCACTGGTCCTCTCGATGAATACCTGGTGGCCGGTCTGCGGGAAGTGAACCGCGCTTTTAACCTTTCCCCCAGCTGGTACATTGTGGCTCTGCAACACATGAAGAGCCGTGCTCTGGGCATGCTGAAGGGCCAAGCGGCCAATGAAGCTGCCATCTACTTCGATTACGCCATCAACGCCCTTAGCTAGGGGAGGCTAAGCTAGGGCTCCTTAGGCAGGGGAGCAATTCCTTCTAGCAGTTTGCCTGGCAGGCAGCAGCCTGGAGAAAGCCGGGTTGCTTGCCTGCAGGCTCAAGCCAGAGGGAAGGCATTCCTAAACTTGCTGCAAAGCAGCTTGATAGCGCTTTGGAAAAGCTCCTTTTTGCCCATGCGACTTTGATAAGCAGGAGTGTTAACAGCGGGGGAAAGCCATGTTTGGTCAAAGCACCAGCAGCCCGGAAGCTCTAACAGAAGCCGGTAGCCGGGTTTACAAGATTGAGTACACTGGCCTCCTTAACCCGCCCGATGCCCTGACCACCTCAGCGAAGGTACGCCGCAGCACTGCTACGCTTACAGTTCCCTACAGCCGGCTGTCTGCTGAGATGCAGCGCATTCTCCGGATGGGTGGCAAGGTTCTCCGGGTTACTCCTCTTACGGGATCTCCTACTTCCCAGTGAAGGATCTGGCTGCGCTGGAGCGTGGCTCTGGGCAAGCAGTCGTTGAGAGAGCTGCCCTAGTTTCATGAACGGTTCGGCAACAGCTCGCATAGCCTCCAACACGGCGGTGCTGCCCCAGCAGCTTACCTGGGAGCAAGCAATAGCTTGGCTGCAAGGAGACGATCCGCAGGATCGCTACTATGCAGCCTGGTACCTGGGCACGACTCGCGAGGCGCGGGCAGTGGAGCCTTTGCTATTGGCGCTGCAGGACGAGCGGGATCGCACGGCGTTGGGAGGCTATCCGCTGCGGCGTAGTGCCGCTAAAGCTCTAGGGCAGATTGGCGATGTCCGGGCGGTACCTGGGCTAATTGAGGCACTTAGCTGTAGCGATTTGCTGGTGCGAGAGGAGGCGGCCTACGCTCTAGCCCAGTTGGGAGACAGGCGAGCGGTGCAGCCTCTTTTAGCTTTGTTAAGGTCGCAAGAGGAGCAGCCTTGGGAGGCTTTCATTGAGGCGCTGGGCCACCTCAACGCCACAGAAGCGGAAGCGGCCATTCGGCCCTTCTTAGATCACCCCTCAGAAAGAGTGCGCTCGGCAGCAGCTTGGGTACTCTATCGCTTTACCCAAGCGGAGGAGCTGACCCAGATTTTGGTGGCGCTGCTAGCCCACCCCAACTTCAGCTTGCGCCAGGCGGCCCTCTTTGATCTGGCTGAATCGGGCTGGCTGGCGGGGGCATCCCTGCTGGCAACCGCCAACGTAGCCCTCAACCTGCGCCTCAATGCTTTAAAGCGGCTGTTTGACGTGGCCTTGCAGTTGGGGTGGGTGCCGCCAGATCAGGTGGCAGCGGCAATTATCCCCCAGCTGGACAAGCTGTTTTAGACCTGGAACCTCTAACCTTACTACCTTAGCTTCTAGGCTGGTCATGTCCTCTTCATCAGCTGCACAAGGGCTTCCTCCTGCTGTGGCCCAACTGGCTACCCAGCTGGAGCAGGCCACTTCAGAGGCAGAGCTGCTAGGGGCGGTGCGAGCCCTGGGATCCCTAGGACAGGTAGAAGGGATCCCCCTGCTCATTCGCGCTTTTGGCTTCAACCGTCCTGCTGTAGGGGAGGCGGCTCTGGAGGAGGTGCTGCGCTTTGGAGAAGCGGCAGTACAGCCCTTGCTGGCCAACATTGACGGCTTTGACTACGGGGCGCGGGCCTACTCGGTGCGAGCTTTAGCCCGCATTGGCCATGGGGATGCCTACCCCTTTTTGGTCGAGGCCATTGTGGCCGATTTTGCCCCCAGCGTGCGGCGGGCAGCAACGCGCGGGCTGGGACGGGTGGCTGCCCAGCGACCCCTGTCCGATCAAGAGCAAGCTTTGCAGCTACTGCGGCAATGCCTGGGGGATGCCGATTGGGGAGTGCGCTATGCCGCCGTTGCAGCCCTAACGGATCTAGCCCGCCTGGGAGAACTTTCTCTGCGAGCTGCTGCCGAGGCAGCCCTTCAGATAGCTTTGCAGGATGCGGATCCTCTGATCCCTCTCCGCGCTCGCCTAAGCCAGCAGGAACTGGCTAGGGAGGCGTAGGCTCTTTTCTTTGTTGTTTGTTTCTTGTTAGGAGCACAGCCTATGTCTCTTCCGTTGATTGCCGATCGCCCCACTACGCAAAACGAGCGGGTAAACCGCTACTTTGTACCCAGCGACGAAACTCCGCCCGTCTACCGCCCCGATGACCCGGCGGGCATTGAGAATGTTATCCGCGCCGCCTACCGCCAAATCTTCAGCGAGCACCTGATGCTGGAGAGCTACCGGCAGAAAGCGCTGGAATCCCAGCTGCGCAATGGAGCAATTTCGGTAAAAGAGTTTATCCGGGGCCTGGGCAAGTCGGAGGTCTACCGCGACTTGGTCATGGTTCCCAACGACAACTACCGCTTCGTTGAGATCACCTTCCAGCGCTTCCTGGGTCGGCCCACCTACAGCCAAATGGAGCGCATCAAGTACTCCATCATTCTGGCCACCCGCGGCCTAGACGGCTTTATCGACGCCATTGTCGATAGCGAGGAGTACGACGCTGCGTTTGGGGACGATGTGGTGCCCTACCAGCGCCGCCGCCTTTCGGAGAAACCGACCAACTTGGTTACCCCCCGCTACGGAGCCCGTTGGCGGGATATCTCCGGCGTGAGGCCCTCGGCTCGGGAGGTGGTGCGCACCTATCGGGTTGTTCGCTTGCCTAAGCCCGGCGATCCGGAGAACTTCCTCAACATGGCTCGCATGCTCAACCCCAAGCCGGCAGCGCGGCAAAACATTAGCGTCTTCGATCTAAAGATTCCCGACATGACCACCAACCGTCGCTAGCCCTAGACAAGCTCTCTAGGACAATTGCTTGCGGGACTGCCGGGCCGATGCTCCGAGGCTGTTTGGCTGGGGGGCTCGGCAGTTCGGTTGCGGCAAGATTCGTTATAATCTGGGTGATGCTTCTTAACACTTGGGCTGCATGAGGAATCCCGTTGTGCGAGCTTTTTTCGTCGGCAAAGCAGTGGCCGATGTTCTGCGCGAGCGTTGGGAAGGCGCTCTTGCCGACCTTGCTGCGGAGGTGGGCAAGCTATGGGCAGAGCTGCAGGAGGGCTGGCAGACTTTTGCCCAGGATGTCATGGCCCGAGCTGAGGCGGAAGCATCGCTAGCTACCCAAGAAATGGCCTCGTCCACCTACAAGGTGGAGGATTTGCAGGCAACTCTAGATGACCTGCGGGCCGAGGTGGCGCAGCTACGCTCTGAGTTGCAGAAGTACCGGAATCGAAACGCTTGAAGGCAAGCACAGCAAAGGGATCCAAGCCTGCTAAGCCCTATACCGCCTACCGGTGGGCCCGAGAGAACTACAGCCGCTGGGGCCGTCTTTTCGACATCTGGCGCTTTGTGCTGGCCTGGCTCTTCTATCTCTGGCTGGATCAGCAGGCCTGGAGCTATGGGGGGCAGCCCACGCCAGAGCGAAAGGCTAAACGCCGCCGCGCCCGAGCCATTTGGATCCGCGAGACGTTGCTCCACCTCGGCCCTACCTTTATTAAGGTGGGGCAGTTTTTCTCCACCCGCGCCGATCTCTTCCCCTCCGAGTACGTCGAGGAGCTGTCCAAGCTGCAAGACCAGGTGCCCGCCTTTGGTTACGAACAGGTGGCGGCCATCGTGCAGCAGGAGCTCGGCAAGCCCATTGAGCAGATTTACAGCTACTTCGATCCCACCCCTTTGGCAGCAGCCAGCTTGGGGCAAGTGCATCGCGCCAAGCTAAAAAGCGGCGAAGAAGTGGTAGTGAAGGTACAGCGGCCGGGCTTGGTGCGGCTATTTACCATTGACCTGGAGATCGGTCGCGGCATTGCTGAGTTTTTTCAGCACCACACCCCGTGGGGTGGAGCGGGCCGCGACTGGATTGGCATCTACGAAGAGTGTCGCCGCACCCTCTGGGAGGAGGTGGACTATCTCAACGAGGGCCGCAACGCCGACACTTTCCGCCGCAACTTTCGCGACATGCCCCAGATTGCTGTTCCCAAGGTGTACTGGCGCTACACCTCCCCCCGTCTGCTGACATTGGAATACCTGCCAGGGATCAAAATTAACGACTACGAGGCACTGAGCACGGCGGGATTGGATCGCAAGGCTTTGGCCCGCTTGGGGGCGGAGGCCTATCTGCGGCAACTGCTCAAAGACGGCTTTTTCCACGCCGATCCCCACCCTGGCAATATTGCCGTCAAGCCAGATGGCACGCTGATCTTCTACGACTTCGGCATGATGGGGCGCCTTCGCCCCGGCATCAAGGAAAAACTGGCAGATATGCTAGCAGCAGTGGTGGCCAAGAATGCCGACCAGGTGGTGGCCCTGCTGGTGGAGCTGGGTGTTCTAGTACCCACTGCCGATCTGGCACCAGTACGCCGCTCGGTGCAGTACCTTCTGGATCACTTCCTAGACAAACCCTTCTCCAGCAAGCTGGACGAGATCTCGGTGGCGGCCATTAGCGAAGACCTCTACGAGCTGGCCTATGAGCAGCCGTTTCGCTTCCCCGCCACCTTTACCTTTGTCCTGCGAGCCCTCACGACCCTGGAGGGGCTGGGAAAAGGGCTGGATCCAGAGTTTAACTTTATTGAGGTGGCCAAGCCTTTTGCAGAGGAGCTCATGAACAGTAGCCACCCCGAGAGGGAAACCCTGCTGGCTCAGGTCAGCCGCCAGGCGGTAGAGTTTACCAGCACCAGCCTCAGCCTGCCCCGCCGCCTGGAGACGGCCTTAAGTAAATTGGAACAGGGGGAGCTGCGCCTGCGGGTTCGCTCCAGTGAGACGGAACGCCTGCTGCGTCAGCTCAACTCGACGGGCTGGGGCACCACTTACGCGGTGCTGTTTGCAACTTTTTTTCTTAGCGCCACGCAGCTATTTTTGGCTGGGCATGCTACTTTAGCGATGGTCACCCTGGCCTTGGCTGTCTTGGCTGCCGCGGCGCTGCTCAGGGTACTCTTAAAGGCAAAGGAATTGGATCGGCTGAGGTGATGCGACGCTATGCTGGCGCTACGGATCCAGGCAAGGTTCGCAGCGGCAATCAGGATGCTTACTACTGCGATCCGGAAGGTCGCTACTTCATCGTTGCCGATGGCATGGGTGGACATGCAGCAGGAGCCGTAGCCAGCCAGCTGGCAGTTGAGACCATTCGAGCCTATTTGGATCGAGGCTGGGAGATGGTGCCGGCGCCCAAGCTCCTCAGCGAAGCAGTGGAAGCCGCCAACGAGGCCATTCTCAAAGATCAGCGGGAAAACCCGCAACGGGCAGACATGGGCACCACTGTGGTGGTGGCGATGGTGGATCCCAACAACAATTGCTGGAGTGCTCACATCGGCGACTCCCGCCTCTACCGCCTGCGCGGATCCCAGCTGCAGCAGATGACGGAAGATCACACGCTAGTTGCCCGCTCGGTTCGCCAGGGGGAGTTAACCCAAGAGCAGGCCCGCATCCACCCCTGGCGGCACATCCTTGAGCGCTGCCTGGGCCGGCTTGACACAGGGCCACCTGCTATCCAACCCATTACCCTGCTTCCTGGGGATCGCCTCCTGTTGTGCAGCGATGGACTAACCGAGGAGCTGGACGACGAAGTCATTGCCGAATATTGCTTGAAGGTGCCAGACCTGGAGCAGCTTGTCCTGGAGTTAATCGAGGCAGCCAAAGAGCGAGGGGGTCGGGACAACATCACGGTCGTTGTTGCCGAGTACGCGTGACGTCCTCCCCTCAATCAAGGTTGGCCTTACCCCAAAATCCAACGAGTGGGAGTTGCGCTGGCAGTGAAAAGCAGGGGCTTGCCAGTCATCTCCCCAGCAAACCCCTACTTGTCGAAGACAGCAGCCCAGTCTTTAGCTCTTCGGCTCAAACACCTTCAAGTCTACGATCTTCCCGCCCTTGAAGGTCCAGTGGGCAAAGGTTCCGGCTACGTCTCCCTTTTCATCGAAGTCCAGCGAGCCAGAAGCGCCAGTGTAATTGATGTCTTCCCCTTTCTTCAGCAGCTCCACCGCCTTGGCCCACTCGCCAGGCAGGATTTCGGTGCCAGGGGGATTGGCCACTTGCCGCAGGGCATCGCGGATAGCAGTGCCATCGGTGCTGCCCGCTTTTTGGATGGCCAGAGCCAGAAGGAAGGCAGCATCGTAGGCAGTGTCGATGTAGGGAGTGGGGGGCACTTCCCCGTAGGCAGCTTCGTAGGCTTGAACAAAGCTCTGGTAAGCCTTGGTGTCAGTGCGGGCCTGGGGCGAAGTGCCAATGGATCCCTCTAGCTGGTCTGCCCCCACCTGGGTGGCCAGATCGGGAGAGCGCATGCCATCTGTGAAGACAAAGCGCTTAAATAGCCCCCCTTCCAAGGCTTGCCGCAAGATAATCGCGCCGCTTTCTGGATAGCCAATGACCACCAGCGCCTGGGGGTTCCCTTCCTTGAGCTGATCCAGCTCGCCGCGGTAGGAAGCTTTGCCTGGCTCGTAGGGGACGGCCTTGGTGATCTTGCCCCCCCGCTTCTCAAAGGCAGCCTTGAAACTGTCGGCTAGACCCTGGCCGTAGTCGTTGTTGATGTAGATAACAGCCAGGCGATCCAGCTTCTCTTCACGGGTAATCTGCGCTAGGGCTACCCCTTGGAAAGCATCGGAAGGAACGGTGCGGAACAAAAAGTCATCGTCGTCCAAGGTGGTGATGGTGGGCGCGGTAGAGGCCGGTGAAATTTGCGGAATCTTGCTGGGAACCGTGACTGTCGTGGCCACCGGAATGGTAACACCACTGCCCAAAGCGCCAACAATGGCGGCCACCTTCTCCACGTTCACTAGCCGCTTGGCCGCATCAATAGCCGGCTGCGCTGAAGTTTGGTCATCCGCCTCCACCACTTGAATTTGAGATCCAAGGACGCCGCCAGCTTCGTTGATCTGCTTGAGGGCCAGCTTGATGCCCTTGAGGCAGTTCTCCCCATAGGCCTGCAGGTCGCCCGTCAAAGACAGCAGCGCTCCTATCTTAATCGGGGCTTTGGCTGCTTGCTGAGCTGTGCTTGGCAGCAGGGTGGTGGCCAGCGCCGCTGCTGTCAGGGCTGCCGCCGTCGCGAAGGCCCGCCGGGTCAGTTTGTGCATGGGAGACATAACCAAGAACCTCCAATGAGCTCCAATGAGGGAATAAAACTGCAATTCTCAAAGGTCGATGGTATAGAAGTAGACGTTAGCCCACCTCAAAGGGTTCCCTCCAAGAGCCAACCCAACCCCTGCCAGGGGGCTTCTTGGCAAGCCTATCGGCGAGTTTGGTTAAATAAGCTTCTTTACCCTACGACGAAAGCTCATAAAATGGTGAATCCATTAGGGAATGGAGCTTTCCCAGGGTAGCGGTGTGATCGTTATTGACAACATCTCCAAACAGTTTGGCGGCGTCAATGCCCTAGATCACTGTTCCTTCCGCATCGAAGCTGGTCGGATCACGGGCTTGATTGGTCCCAACGGGGCGGGGAAAACAACTCTTTTCAACATCATTGCCGGTTTTATTCGGCCCAATAGCGGACGCATCTGGCTAGATGGGGAAGACGTCACGGGCTTGCCTCCCCACCAGTTGTTTCAACGTGGGCTGGTGCGCACCTTCCAGATCCCGCGGGAGTTTGGCCGCATGACCGTTCTGGAAAACTTAATGGTTGTTCCTCCCCATCAGGCTGGAGAAAACCTATTTAACGCCTGGTTCCGCTGGCGGCGAGTACAGCGGCAGGAGCGCCAGCTTCAGGCTCGGGCTGAAGAAGTTTTGGAACGGCTCAACCTCATCCACCTGCGGGATCAACTGGCAGTCAACCTTTCGGGCGGGCAAAAGAAGCTGCTGGAACTGGGACGCACCCTGATGACCGATGCGCGGGTCATCCTCTTGGACGAGCCGGGGGCTGGGGTCAACCGCACGTTGCTGGCAGACCTAATCCGCTTTATTGAGTACCTCAACCGCGAGCGCGGCTGCACCTTCTGCATCATTGAACACGACCTGGATCTGGTGACCCGCCTTTGCCACCACGTGGTGGTCATGGCGGGGGGAAGGGTGTTAACCCAGGGACCCATGCAGGAAATTCGGCAAAACCCTGCCGTGCGCGAGGCCTATTTGGGATCCATCGCTTTAGCAGATGCCCTCAGCTCGGAACCGGCCTCCACCCTCTCGCCGGAGGGATCCCCGCCATGACTCCTTTGCTCGAGATTCAAGATCTCTATAGCGGCTACCGCGGCGTGGACATCCTCAAAGGGATCCGCCTCAAGGTCAACCCGGGGCAAATCGTGGTGATCATCGGCCCCAACGGAGCAGGCAAATCGACAGTGCTTAAATCCCTCTTTGGGTTGGCCACCATCCGCTCGGGCCGAGTGCTGTTCCAAGGTTCTGACATCACGCATCTTGCTGCCGAGCAACTGGTGCGGCGGGGGATCGGCTTTGTGCCTCAGACCAACAATGTCTTTCCCTCCCTCACCGTCGAGGAAAACCTGGAGATGGGAGCCTTTATCCGGCGCGACGACTACACTGCCCAACGGGAGCGGGTTTACGAGCTGTTTCCGCCGCTAAGGGAAAAGCGAAAGCAAGCGGCGGGATCCCTCTCCGGCGGGCAGCGGCAGATGCTAGCCATAGGGCGGGCGTTGATGGCGGAGCCGCGACTGTTGTTGCTGGATGAGCCGACAGCCGGCCTGTCGCCGCTGTATGTCGAGCAGACCTTTGCCCTCTTGCAAGAAATCAACCGCCTTGGCGTCAGCATCCTGATGGTGGAGCAAAATGCCAAGCAGGCCCTGAGCTTAGCGGACTGGGGCTACGTCCTCTCGATGGGAGAAAACCGCTTTGAAGATACTGGCCCCAACTTGTTGCGCAATCCCCAGGTGCTGGAGCTGTTTTTAGGGGGCTGAGGCAGGGGCTAAACAGAGCTAGCCAGCTGCAGCTGGCGCAATTGGGCTGCTTGCTTGAGAAGGGCTTCCACGAAGCTCATCGCTTCCTGGGCGGAGTGGCCGGCAGCTAGTTGGGCCAATTCTTCCCGGCGCTCTTCTTCTCCCAGAGGATCCACCCGCACGCAAGTTCGCCCTTCTTGCACCACTTTGTGAACCCGCAGGTGGTGATCCGCTAGGGCAGCAATCAAGGGTTGGTGGGTAACGCAGAGAACCTGGCGGCTACGGGCAAGCTGGTGCAGTTTGGCGGCAATGGCCTGTGCTACCTTGCCGGATACGCCGACGTCGATCTCGTCAAAGACCAGGGTAGCCACCGGATCGACGCGGCTGAAGACTGCTTTTAAGGCCAGGAGAAAACGGCTCATCTCGCCGCCGGAGGCAATGTCGGCTAGCGGTTGCAGGGGCTCCCCAGGGTTGGGACTAAACCAAAAGCTCACCTGATCCACCCCTTCGGCAGTGGGGGATCCGGCTTGAATCTGCACCTGGAACTGCACGCCGCTCATCCCCAGGGGCCTGAGTTCCTCCAGCAGGGCTCTCTCCAGTTTCCGGGCTGCCTGCTGCCGCAGTTGGGAGAGCCTCTGGCAGTGGTGCTCCAGCTCCTGGGCTGCTTGGTTCAGCTGCGCCTCTAGTTCCTCCAAGTCGGTGCTCTCGTCCCGCAGGCGGGCTAGCTCCACCTGCACCCGCTCCGCATGAGCCATCACCTCCGTCAAGGTGGGGCCGTATTTGCGGCAGGCCTGGCGCAGTTGAGCTAAGCGCCGTTCAATTTTGCTTAACCGACTGGGATCGGCCTCCAGGGCCTCGCCGTAGCGCAGCAGCTCCCGCCCCGCTTCCTCTACCTGCACGAGGGCGTTGCTAACCATTTCCGCCAAGGGGGCAAGCTCGGGATCCCGTTGAGCCATGCTCCGCAGCAGCCGCTCGGCCTGGGCCAAGAGATCGGCAATGGCTGGCGAGCCGCTGTCATTTTGGTAGAGCAGTTGGTGGGCGGCATGGCTTTGCTGCCGCAACTCCACCCGGTGGACTAGGCGCTCCCGCTCCCGCTCCAGTTTGCTCAGCTCCTCGGGATCCTCCAGGCGCAGGGCAGCCAGCTCTCGGGCTTGCAGCTCCAACAGATCTAGGCGCTGCAGGCGCAGTTGTTGACTCTGCTGCCGGGACTCCATTTCAGCTTTGAGCTGGCTCCAGGTCTGGTAGCAAGCTGCCACCTGGGTCCGTGCCCGCAGCAGCTCTTCGCCGCCAAAGGCATCCAGCCAACGGCGCTGGGCTTGAGGGGACTGAATTTGAGCCGTTTGCCCTTGGGCAGTGATCTCCAGCAGTTGGGAGCGCAGCCTGAGCATCTGAGCTTTGTTGACCACCACCCCGTTGACTCGCAGGCGGCTGGTGAGCTTGCCGCTACGCACCGCCAGTTCGCGGCTGCAGACCAGGCCCTCTTCCAGGGGCTCAATCTGTTCTTGCTCTAGCCAGGCTTCCAGATCGGCATTGGGTTGAAAGATAGCTTCCACTAGGCCCCGCTGGCTGCCACTGCGCAAAGCCCGCGCTGGCCCGCCCAAAGCCGCATCGAGGGCCTCGAGAATAATGGACTTACCTGCCCCCGTTTCCCCGGTAAGCACGTTGAGCCCTGCCCCAAAGGGGATCTCCAACTGCTCGATCAGGGCGAAGTTCTCAATCCGCAACAGGCTCAGCATAGGGATCTGTCGCCCGAGGCGTCGCTAGCGGTGGCTAGGGCAGTTCTGTCTCAGGTTAGCGCAGCTGCTCCTGGAGCGAGGTTAGAAAGGAGGTTGCCCTTAGGTCTCCGGCGTTTCCCCTGGTTTATCGACTTGCTCGGGCGTGGTGTCGAGGGTTTCAGGGGTTGCCGTTACTTCCTGAGCAGGAGGGCTAGGCTCGGTTTCTGGCTCTAGGGCAGCGGATCCAGTGTCAGAAGCAGCAGGCGGGATCCCGGCTTCAGGTTCAGAAGCAGCAGCGGTGGGGGGAACGGCTTCTTCTTGCTTTTGCCGCTCATAGCGGCGCCGTTTGACGGCTTCGTCCACCCAGACGTAGACCAAGCTGAGAAGGGAGAGCCCTGCCGTTGCCACTAAAACCCAGAGTAGAGTGTTGTCTATCGCCATCAGGTGCAATCCACCAAACGCTGCTGCCTGTGGAGAAATGCTGCTTCCTGAATCTTACCGTTGAAGTTGCACTGCCTAGTCCAAAGACGGAAGCCGTCTGCCATGCGCTACCTCAAGTTTTATAAACCCTACGGCGTGCTCACCCAGTTTACCGACCCGGCAGGGCGCCTCACCCTCAAGGCCTTCATCCCAGTGCCCAGGGTCTATCCAGTGGGGCGGCTAGATCGCGATAGCGAAGGACTGCTCTTGCTCACCGATGACGGCCAGCTCCACGCCCGCCTGATCGATCCCAAGTTTGGCCACAAGCGCACCTACTGGGTGCAGGTGGAAGGGATCCCTACGCCGCAGGCTCTGCAACAGTTGCAAGAGGGAGTGATCATCCAGGGGCGAAAGACCCGACCGGCTGAGGTTAGAGTTCTGGCCGAGGAGCCGGATCTGCCACCGCGGGATCCGCCCATTCGCTTTCGCCGCTCCATCCCCACCACCTGGCTGGAGCTGACGCTGCGGGAAGGTCGCAATCGCCAGGTGCGCCGCATGACTGCTGCGGTCGGGATCCCAACGCTGAGGCTGGTGCGGGTAGGACTAGGCCCCCTTTCCCTAGCAGGTCTGGCTCCTGGCCAGTGGCAGGATCTCAGCGAGGCGGAGTTGGCCCGCTTGCGGCACTGCTGTTTTGGCCAGTCGCGCCGTCCCCGGCTTGGGCGAGAGTTACAGCACCCCTTTTGAGCTGGGGATCCCATCTTGTCGGCGCGGATCCCGTTCTACGGCCATGCGCAGGGCGCGGGCAAAGGCCTTGAAACTGGCCTCGACGATGTGGTGGGCATTGAGACCAGCAACCTGGCGGATGTGCAGGGTAAGCTGGGCGTGGTTGGCCACCGCCTGGTAGAACTCGCGCACCAACTGGGTTTCGTAGCGGCCAATGCGTTCGACGGTCAGCTCCAGACCATAGCTGAGGTGGGGGCGCCCGGAAAAGTCCAGCACCACCTGCACCAGCGCCTCATCCAACGGAGCCCAGAAGTGACCAAAACGGTAAATGCCGCGCCGATCCTGCAGCGCCTGCGCCAGCGCCTGTCCCAGGGCAATGCCCACGTCCTCATTGGTGTGGTGGTCGTCGATGTGCAGATCCCCCACGGCCTTGATCTGGAGATCAATTAGCCCATGGGTGCTGAGCTGGGCCAGCATGTGGTCCAAGAAGGGGATCCCGGTGTCGATCTCGTACTGCCCTCTGCCATCGAGGTTGAGATGCACTTGAACGTCCGTTTCGTTGGTGCGGCGGTGCACCGAGGCCGTCCTGGGCTGCAGCAGGCGGGGGGAGTCGATGGCTGTCATGGCAAGGGTAGGGGAACACTAGGAAGTCCCAGCTCTAGGATCGCACAGGTAGGGGTGTCAGAATCAGCGTCTTTCGCAAGGGGGGCAGGCGGGCTCAGGTTGCAGAGGGGGAGAGTGTTCCTTGCAGGATTGGCAACAGATTCAACGGGCCCTCAAGCAGTATTGGGGCTACGAGGCACTGCGCCCACCTCAGGAGCGGGTCATCCGTGCCTTGCTGGAGAAGCGGGATGCACTGGTGGTGTTGCCGACGGGTTTCGGCAAGTCTCTGTGCTTTCAACTGCCGGCCTTGCTGCAGACAGGGCTGACCCTGGTGGTCTCGCCTCTGATTGCCCTGATGGAAGACCAGGTGCAGGATCTCTGGAAGCGCCGTCTGCCGGCGGCCTGTTTGCACAGCGAGCTGGATCCAGCTCTGCGCAAGCGGGTGTTGCGGGCTTTGGAGGAGAACCGGCTGCGTCTACTGTATCTGGGGCCGGAAACCCTCTTCAGCCCGCCAGTCTGGGAGCGGCTGCAGCAGGTGCCCCTCAACGGCCTCATTGTTGACGAGGCGCACACCTTGGTGCACTGGGGGGGATCCTTCCGGCCCGACTACCGCCGTCTGGGATTGGTGCGCCCTGCCCTGGGCCAGCCTGCCTTTCCCATTGCTGCCTTTACCGCCACTGCCGATCCCGAAACCCTCAGCCGCCTGCGCCACATCCTCGACCTGCAGAATCCGGAATGCATTCGCGCTGACCCGCTGCGAACCAACATTTCTCTTAACGTGGCGGTGGCCTGGAGCCCAGCGGATCGCCGTCGGCGCCTGCTGCGCTTTCTGGCGGAAAACTCCGGCTCGGGCCTGGTGTACGTGCGCACGCGGCGGGATGGAGAGGAGCTGGCCGAGTGGTTGGGCCGCCGCAACCAGAAAACCGCCACCTACCACGGCGGCCTGGAGGCGGGATCCCGCCGTCGGCTGGAGCGGGCTTGGCTGGAGGGCGAGCTGCGCTTTCTGGTCTGCACCAACGCCTTCGGCTTGGGGATCAACAAGCCCGACGTGCGCTGGGTGCTGCACTTTCACCCGCCCCCCAACTTAATGGACTACCTGCAGGAGGTGGGGCGGGGCGGGCGGGATGGCGTCCCTTGCCAGGCCCTGATGTTGGTCTCCGAGCCGACAGGCCTCTTGGATCCCACCGATCGCCAGCGCCAAGCCTATTTCTATTCCCAGCAGGAGCGCTTGCTGGCCCAGGCGCGGCGTTGGCTGCAAACGCTGCCCCCCCAGGGATCCTACGCCGACTTGCCCCCCGGAGAGACGCGGGTGGCCCTGGGCCTGCTGCAGGAGATGGGCTGTCTGCATTGGCCAGATCCCTTTCACTTTCAAGTGCTGCACCGCCGCTGGCAGCCGCCGCCGCAGCAGGATCCCTGGCAGGGGATGGACGACTTCATCCACAGCCGCGGCTGTCGCTGGCAGGTCATCCTGCGGCATTTTGGCTACCCTGAGAACCAGCCTGGTCTGCCCTGCGGCACCTGCGACCGCTGCCGGGCTTCCCAAAGGCGCTGATGGGTGCTTGCCCAGCCTTGTGGCCAGCGATAGGATCCCCTCGCTGAGGCTTTCCTGGAGTGTCCATGGGTGGTTCTGGATCCCCAGTTGCAGCGCTTGAGCAGCCCTTGTCCCTGGCAAAGCAGGTGGCGCAACTGCTAGTGGTGCCGGTCTCGGCCCGCCTGGGATCCCAGGCTCCTCCCCGAGAGGTTCTCAAGCGGCTGATCCAAGAGGTGGGGATTGGAGGCATCTGGATTACCGATGGCCATGTGGCTGAGGCCCTGCTCCTCATTGAGGAGGCGCAGTCTTGGGCGACTCTGCCCCTTCTTGTGGCAGCCGAGGCCAGTCGCGGCCTGGCTCTGCAGGGAGCCACTTCCTTCCCCCACCCCCTGGGCCTGAGCCGCCTGGGCTCTGAGGCCGAGCGCTGGGCGGAACAGTGGGGAAGGATCACGGCGCGGGAGGCGGCGGCCATCGGCATCAACTGGCTGCTTGGCCCGGTGGCTGAGCCCCTGGGGCAGGGTCTAGCAAGACTGGCGCTGGCTGAGGAGCCACAGCTGGCGTTGCAACTGGCGCGGGCCTTTGTGCGCGGCTGCGAGCAAGCGGTTCCGGAGGGGATTCTAACCACCGCCAGAGCCTTCCCCGGCCAGGGCTGGGCAGAGGGGCGGGCCAACCCCCTGCTGTTGCTAAAGCCAACTGCTGACCCCTGGTGTCCTCGCCTAAGCCTCACCTTGGAGGAGCTGCAAGCAGGACCCTGGCTGCCGTTCCGCGGTCTGGTGGACCAGGTAGGAGCCATCTCGGTTGCGCCAGTGGTGCTGCCGGAGTGGGACGAGCGCTGGCCGCTCTCTCTTTTGCCGGGGCGGCTGACCCAGCTGCTGCGCCAAGAGTGGGGGTTTAGCGGTCTCATTGTGGCAGAGGGCCTCGACCAAAACTTCCTAGCCAACCTGGCTGATCCCCCCCTGCTGGCGGTGCGGGCTCTCCAGGCCGGCGCCGACCTCCTTTTGGCCCCTCCCGACCCTTTGGCGGCTCTCGCAGCCGTTGTGGAAGCTGTGCAGCGGGGATCCCTAGACCCCCAGGCCATTGCCCAGTCGGTAACGCGGCTGCTGCGGGCTAAGCAGCGGCTTTTTCCCTCCGCCTCCGCCCTACTCAAGCAGGTGTGGCCGCCCCTGGCAGAAACGGACTTTAGCTTGCTGCCTGGCTGGATGGGGGCTCAGGTCAACCGCGGTTTTCCCGACGAGCACTTAAAACCCTTGCTACTGGGGGATCCCCTCGCCAAAGATTCACCCCTTGCCAAGCTGTTTAGCGCCCGCTCCCATCTTCCTAGGGCTGCCCAGTTGGGATCTCTTCTAGCCGAGAGCGACATTGCCCCTTGTCAGGCAGCCATGGCCCGCGGCGGAGTGACCGGCGGTCAGCCTCTGCCTCTCCCCTTGCCGCCTGGCAGTTGGAACTGGATCTGGCAAGATCTCTCCCTGGGCGCTGAGGCAGTGCTCCTAGCCGAGTCCCCTGCCCTAAGCATTCCCGCGAGCTTGGGTCTTCCGCCCCTACTCAGCCATTCCCTTACCCCCTTGAGCTTGCTGGAGGCAGCCCTTAGCAGCGGCGGCCAGTTGATTCTCCAGGCCTTTGTCCACGAGGCTCTGCCCAACTACGTGGTGGATTGGCTAAGGCGGTGGCGGGAGCGGATAGCAGCCGTTGTTACCTATGGAAACTTGGCGGTTTGTCATCGCCTCCAGAGTTACTTCCAATGGACCAACGCCATCCACAGCCTCAACGCCGATTCCCTTGCTCAATTGGCAGTCATGCAACGCCTGTTTCCCAGCCGACCCCTGCTGGAGAAGGGCAGGCTTCAGCAAGCTGCTGCAGATCATTAAGAGAAAGTAAATGCCGTTACGGATTGTTGGCAGGAAGGGGCTCCTAAGCTATTGTATTGGTGGAAATGTAAAAGATTGAAACGTCTCTCTCAGGGTTGTCGGCTGTGCCTTTCTTTTTCCCCCACCTCGACATTTCCGGTAGCCCTCGCTTGGCTTCTGGCGGGGGAGGAGGGCAAGCCTGCTCTCAGCCCTCCAGGTGGCAGCCCCTGAGCCCATTTTTTGCCCTCCTGCAGGCGATGTGGTCAGTTGACTGGGCGAGGAACCTGGGACTGGGTCTAGCTCTTGTTGGTCTAGCGGTCTTTGGCTGGAGTTGGCTAGCGGCAGCCATGCGGCCGGATCCCTACACCGAGGCTGTTTTAAGTCTAGAAGGACAAGCCAGCAGGGGAGCCTCGCTATTTGCCCTTAACTGTGCGGCTTGCCATGGCGAAGAAGGGGATGGCCGTGTGGGCCCCAGCCTGCGGGGAGTAAGCAGCCGCCGCTCCGACCGGTTTATCATTGACCGAGTAACTAGCGGCAAAACTCCGCCCATGCCCCAGTTTCAGCCCGATCCCCAAGCAATGGCAGACTTGCTTAGCTACCTGAAAACGCTCTGAGGCCGGCTCATGGGCCTGACACAGCAGCTTGCTTGCTATGCTCTCTGGCTGGCCTCCGTTTTTGCTTTTGCGGAATGGCTGCGCTCCCAGCAGGTAGACGGCGAATGGGTGCGCAAAGTTATCCACATTGGCGTAGGCAACATCATCTTGCTGGCCTGGGCCCTCCAGGTGCCCCGCTGGGTGGGAGTGGGGTTCTCCCTGGTGTTTGCGGGCTTGGCGCTGCTCTCCTACCGCGTGGCTATCTTGCCTAGCCTAAACGGCGTTGGGCGGCGCAGCTTCGGTACTTTTTTTTACGCTGTCAGCATTGGTCTATTGCTCTTCTGGTTTTGGCGGCCCCAGCAACAAGTTTTCGCCGTCATTGGCATTCTGGTGATGACCTGGGCCGATGCCCTGGCAGGGCTGGTGGGCAAAAGCTGGGGCAAACACCTGTATCGACTGGGATCTCTCCAAAAAAGCTGGGAGGGATCCCTGACCATGTGGGTGGTGAGCAGCTTGGTGATGGCGCTGCTGCTTGTGGGGTACTTTGGCTTCTCTCCCTTGTTGCTTGCCATCAGCGTCGGGGTGGGAGGGGTGGCCATGGGCTTGGAGATGTTGTCTTGGTGGGGGCTGGACAATCTGACTGTGCCATTGGGCAGCGCCAGTCTCTGCTTTGCTCTGCTGCAGCTTCTCAACTATCTGTAACGATTGCTACCAGTTACAGGCCAGACTAAGCCCAGTCCCAGCAGGGGCTGCTCTTCTTAGCCGCCCTCGCGCCGCCGGGGAGTACGGCGGGCCTTCCCCAACAAACTAGAGGTGGGACTCGTCGCCGCTCAGCAGCCAAGTAACTGAGACCCCCAGCGCCTTGGCAAAAGCCACCAGTTCTTTGTCGATGACCCGCCGTTTGCCCTTTTCCACCTGGCCAACCTTGACGTAGTCCAAATGCACACCGTACTTGGCCAGGCGACCCGCCAGTTGATCCTGGGTTAGCTGCAACTTCTCTCGTACCCAGCGCACCCGCTCTCCAATCAAGTTGGCCGCAGGGCGGTGCTGGTCTTTTCCAGCTTGGGGGGTCTGATGGCTTCTCCGGCGCCCCATGGTAGCCTAAGCTAGCACGATTTTGTCGGAGCAGGTAGCCTAGCGGTCTCCTAGGCATCCTACATCAAGCTCTGGATCGAAAATTGCTCACAGCCGTTTATGTCCAGGATGCTTGACCTATCAATCTCTGTTACTCCCGCCTACAGAGAGGAGAATTCTTAGCAAGAATGACTAGCATGATCGATTTTCGCTCACACAGGAGGAGAAACTTTCCTAGACTAGGGAGTGAAGTTCTCTCCTCAGGTGGCTGTGGTTTTCTCTCGTCCCCTATCCCCTCAAGAGCTCGAGGAGCCCTGGCCGGAGGCTCTGGATTCGGCTGCAGAGGCTGATTTAGAGGCCGGTAGCCGGCGCCTCAATGAAGATGCGGTCGACCACTACTTGAATACGATTGGCCGGGTGCCCCGCATCGATCACGCGGAAGAAATCGAGCTGGCGCGCAAAATTCAGCAGAAGCTGCTCATTGATCAAGCCCGCAAGGAATGGCGGCAGCAGCGGGGGCAGGATCCCAGCGATGAGGAATTGGCGGCAGCCCTGCAGATCCCTGTAGCTACTCTGCGCTCGCGCATCCGCCAGGGAGAGCAAGCTCAGCGCAAGCTCATCAACGCCAACCTGCGTCTGGTGGTCAGTGTGGCCAAGAAGTACCTCAACCGGGGGGTGCCCTTTCTGGACTTAATCCAAGAGGGCAACATGGGCCTCATTCGAGCCACTGAGAAATTCAATGCCGAGCGAGGTTTTCGCTTCAGCACCTACGCCCACTGGTGGATTCGCCAAGGCATTACCCGCTGCATTGCCAACCAAGCCCGAACCATCCGCCTGCCAGTGCACATGGTGGACAAAGTGCGCTTGCTCAAGCGCACCAACCGCGAGCTCATGAAGGCCCGAGGACGGCGGCCTACAGAAGCCGAGCTGGCTGAGGCACTGGGCATCAAGATCAAGAAGTTGCGCCTGATCCAACAGGCTGCCGCTTTGCCTCTGTCGTTGGATGTGCCGGTTGGCCAGGAAGGGGAAAGCCGCCTGGGAGATCTGCTGCCGGATGAACGGCAGGAGCAACCCTTTGAGGAGATCCTGGAGCAATCCCTGCGGCAAGATGTGCGTTCTGCCCTGCAGACCCTGAAGCCCATTGAGAGGCAAGTGTTGGAGTTGCGCTATGGGCTAGACGGGCAAAGGGCAAGAACCCTGCAAGAAGTGGGGGATCACTTTAACTTGACGCGGGAGCGGATTCGGCAGATCGAACGGGATGCCTTGCGCAAGCTACGGGTGGGCCGTTCTTCGCGAACTTTGGTGCAGTACCTTCGCTAGGTTTGGCTCCAGGGGCTACTAAGGACTCGCTACAGAGATAGACCCAGCTTCAGGCCCAGCAGGGCATGGGTAAAGAGCAAGCAAAGAATGAGGCTGCCCAAATAGGCATGGGCTGTGCGCCAGGTCTCACGGTTGCCGCCAAAACCGCTCAGGGACAAAGCACTGTTGGCCGCCAGCAGCAGCAACACCAGGGATCCCGTCCAGAAGTGAGGGCTCCTCAGCAGGGGCTGGCCCTGCATCACAAGAGAAAGAAGGCCGCCGGTGTAGCCCAAGGCAATGAAGGTGGCCATCCAGGGGGCTACTTTGCGGTGATCCAAGAGGGGCTTTTGGGCCGATTCCGATAGGGAGCCCCCGCCTGCCAGGCGCAAGACCCGCCCCCGCCAGCCCGTTAGGCCAACAAAGCTGCCCATGACCACTACCACAATGCCCATCATCAGAGGATGTCCCCATTGCACAACTGGTTGGGGCAGGTTGAAGCCAGCAAAGAACTGGGCTACTGGCTGCAAGGCAGCCGTCAACGACTCGGAAACTGCCGACAGATCGGGCAAGGCCAAGCCCAACATCGGGATCCCTCCACTAGCGCAACAAACCCACGGTCTGTAACAAATCTACAACAAACCTACCCTGGATGACAGCGGCTAGCCAGAGGCTTCAGGGGAACACCTGGCGACGGTAAAATGTCTAGCGGTGAAGGGGCGGCCGAGGGCAGATCCCTGGCTGCAGACGCTAGCGAGCACAACGGAGTTATTCCCATGGCCAAGTTGTTGTTGGGGGATCAGTCCTTTGAGGTGGAGCTACTGACGGATGTGCCCACCAATTGGCCTGGAATTAAAGTCATGTCCAAGGGAGCTAAGCTAGATATCCCCCCAGGAACGGTGGTGAGGGTGGAGTCCGAGGATGACCACATAGCGGGCTCCTACAAGGTGGTCTATCGTTTGGCACCTGCCTATCCCCGCAGCTGGCGACTCCTCTTGGAGCGGGCAAGTGCCGAGATTGCCCAGGCGGCAGCAGCTTCCCCATCCAAGGCTGCCCCAGCTAGCCCTGCCTCAGGCCCCTCGGCGCCCAACCGCGATAAGGTCTTTACCATCAAGGTATCCGGCCTGGTAGGAGGAGGCGTGCGCAAGAGCGTTGTCGAGTACAAAGTGCCCTTCAGCCGGCTCTCCCAAGAAGTTAAGCGGATTACCCAAATGGGAGGCAAAATCGTCAGCATTACGGAGTCCAATTTGTTGAGCAACCTCAGCTAACTTGCCCAGAAGGCAGCTGTAGCTCTGCTGGATCCCCACCAGCAGATGAGGGTGGTAGGCTAACGCTGGTTTTGCCGGTGAGGAGGAGAACATGACGTCTCGACAGCCGCCGAGGCGCCGGGGTGGCTATCCAGTCCCCAGTGCAAAAAGGGGAACCCCGTTCCCTCCCTCCGCCTTCTGCCACCGAAGTTTTTCTGCTCCCGTACGGCAACCGCCAACGAAGTTGCGCTTCCGGCTCCTCGGCTTCTTGGCCTTATTGGTCACGGTGCTGGGGTTTGGCGCCGGCGCCCTAGTGGCCTGGGTAACTGCTCATCCCAACTGGGCTAGCCGCCTGCTGGGGCTAGGGCCTGCAGCCGAGATACCAGCTCCCCGCGCCCAAGCCAAGGCGGCCCAACAGCGCCTGACCCTCCCCCAAAAGCGGGATCCCTTTGCCCTTCATCCCACAGCCAGCCTCTCTTACGTGCCGGCCATCATGTACCACGACGTGGTAGCTGGCCGCAAACAGGTGTGGTTTGACACCACGGTAGCCGAGCTGCGGCAGCACTTCGAGGCCATTAAGCAGGCGGGGCTGACCCCCATCCACATTGACCAACTGTACAAACACCTACGCGACGGGGATCCCTTGCCGGAAAAAGCCATTTTGCTGACCTTTGACGACGCTTACCTGGGCCTGTACGAGAACGCCTACCCCCTCCTGAAGGAGTACAACTACCCTGCCACCTACTTTGTGCAAACTGGCTTTGTCGGCGTGCCCACCAGCAAGGATCACTTTACCTGGGATCAGATGCGGGAGATGGACGCCAGTGGGTTGATCGACTTTGCCGCCCACACCGTTAACCATCCTCCCGACCTGCGGGTGCTAGACGACAACCGTCTGCGGCGAGAGGTATTTGACTGCAAGGCCAAGCTGGAGCAGGAGCTGGGCCACCCCATCTACTACTTTGCCTATCCCGAAGGCAATCGGGACGAGCGAGTGAAGCGGTTTCTTGCCGAGGCGGGCTACCGGATGGCTTTCACCATGGATCCTGGCTTTACAGGCCAGTCTCCCAACTTGCTGGAGGTGCGCCGCTTCAACCAGTTTCGCCTTACCGAAGCCATTATTGGCGCTCGCACCTTCACCCTTGGCCGCAGCCCCGACTACTGGCTGGATGTTACTCAGCCGTTGGCTTTGACTGACGAAGTGATTGACGGGGTGCGGGTACTCACCATCCGCGGCGGACGGGTAGCCACAGTGCACGCAGAACGGCGCTACGAGGTAAGGACCCTAGTCCAGCGCTACCAGGCCGATGCGGGCATTAACGGCAGCTTCTTCTCCATTCCCTGGATTAACTCCGCCAGCAACGTCATGGTGGGGCCGGTGATGGCTGCCAACCACAAGACCTTCATCCCCGGTCGCCCCGAAGATGACAAGGTGCTGCGCGGTCGCCCCCTGGTGCTGCTGGGCAGGGATCGGCTGCGCTTTGTGCCCTTTGATCCCGATACTATGACCCGGCTTGAGAACATCCGCCAGTTGATGCCGGAGGTTACGGATCTGTTTGTGGCGGGCCTGTGGCTGGTTAAGGACGGCCATGCCCTCTCCCAGGCGGAGATCGATTCCTTCCGCCTCTCTAGCGCCGCCGAGTTTCGCCCCAGGGCTTTCTTTGGGGTGGACAACCAAGACCAGGTAGTGATCGGAGTTACCAAAACCCACGTCAACGCCGCCATCCTGGCCCGTCTTTTGCCCAAAAGTGGGATCCGCGAGGCGGTGCTGCTGGACTCCGGCTTTAGCACATCGCTAGTCTACCGGGGACAGATTTTGGCCACTGGCCATGCCGGCCCCAACCAGCCCAGCCGCCCTGTGCCCCATGCCATTCTGCTCTACGACCTGAACCGCCTATGGGCAAGGGATCCCTATCCAGAAGCCGAGGCTGGCTCTGAGGGAGATCGGCTGGAGGGGCTGGTGCAACTTTTGCCGGCTAGCGACCAAGAGGCAGCCAGGGCCCAACTGAAGAGCATTCTGGCCGGCCAGCGCACTTTGAGGCAGGGGGATCGGGGCCCGGCGGTAGTGGCGGTGCAACTGGGGTTGAGCCACCTGGCTGCTCAGCAGGGACGGCTGGATCTGCTCCCCTCTGGCCCCGATGGCGTGTACGGCCAAGAACTGGCCCAGGCAGTGGCGGAACTGCTGCTAGCCGAACCTGGGCGCAGTGAGGAGGGATCCCCTCAAGCAACCCCTACACCCCTAGGCGCGGGAACTGCCCCTCTGTCTGGAGGCGGGGACGCCATCGACGCCCAACTGCTGAAGCGGCTGCTGGAGCGGGTGGACTTCTCTCCTAGCGCTGTGCTGGTGGATACGCGCCTGGAGCGGCCAACTTGGCCTCTGGAGCGCAAGCCAACCCGGAAACTGCTGCCCAGGGTGGCTCTAGATTGAGCTATGGCTGCAAAGAGTCGGTGAGCGCAGCATTTAACCTCAAGCTGAGGCCAAAGCTAGGCCAGGTTCCCTTGGTTTGCGGGGTGAAGTTTGTCATCCCCTGGGTTCTGACAGCAGCCGGGCTGATTGCGACTGTTGAAAGTGGCCAAGGGGGGTTGGGACCTGGAGGGATATCCTTTCTGAAGCTGGTTTTGCTATCTTGCTTTCAATACTTTTCTGCTGCTTCCTATGGCTTCTTCTGCTTCAGCAGATCTGCCCCGCCCTCTTCTACAAGCAGAGGTTGCTCGTCTAGACAGCCTCCGCTACAACGAACAGGGTTTGATCCCGGCCATCGTGCAGGACTACCTGGATGGGACGGTGCTGATGATGGCCTGGATGAACCGGGAGTCGCTGCAGAAAACTTTGGAAACGGGCCGCACCTGGTTCTGGAGCCGCTCGCGGCAGGCGCTGTGGCCCAAAGGGGAAACTTCTGGCCACGTCCAGTGGGTCAAGCAAATCCGCTACGACTGCGACGGCGACGCGCTGGTCATCTTGGTGGAGCAGGTGGGGGATGCGGCATGCCACACGGGGGCGCGGAGCTGCTTCTTCCGCACGCTGCAAGGGGATCCCATTCCGGCAGCCGATACCCTGTCGCAGGTGTTTGCCGTGGTCAAGGCCCGCCAGGCGGATCCCCGGCCCGATTCCTACACCAGCAGCCTGCTGGCCAAGGGAGACAACGCCATCCTGAAAAAACTCGGCGAGGAGACGGCTGAGGTGGTGATGGCGGCAAAGGAGGGGGACAAGACAGCCCTGGCCCGCGAGGTGGCGGATCTCTGGTACCACTGCCTTGTGGCTCTTGCTCACTATCAGGTGGATATTCGGGATGTCTATCGCCAGCTCCAAGCCCGTCGTTCCCCTCAGTGAAGGTGCTCTGTCCAAGGGAGGGGAGCCGCTTTTGGAGGAGATGGATCAGCCCCCAGCCAAGACCCCCTTGGAGTTGCAGGCCGGGCGACGGGGCCAGGTGGATCTGGAAACCGATCGGGAGACGTTGGCTTGTTACCTGCGGGGCCATGGCCAGTGGATCCAGCGCTGCTTCCAGCCGTTGCGAGTGGAGCCCCTCTCTGCTGAAACCTACAGGCTGCAGTTCTTCCGCATGGGCGGCCTAGGATTTGAGCTGGAGCCCAGCTTTGGGATCAAGATTTGGCCGGAGGAAGATTACCTATTTCGGCTCACCTCCATTGAGCTGCCGGGGGATGCTGCCCTACCCTATCGGGTGGATTGTCAGGCCAGCTTCCGGCTGGAGGAGCTGCCGGGATCCCCTGCCACCACCCGTGTCCACTGGGATCTCCATCTGGATGTGCGCCTGCATTTGCCCAAGTTTTTGCACGTTCTGCCGCGCAAGTTGGTTCAGAAAGTGGGCAGCCAAGTGGTGCAGCAGGTTACCCGCAGCCTCAGCAATCGCTTTACTCACAATGTCTGCAGCGATTTCTACCGCTCCGTTGGTCGTCCCCATCACCCCTATCGCTTGGTTACGGTAGAGGATAGGGCGTGATGCCGTTGCGGGCAGGCTGCTCGGCCTTTCCCGCCAGCCGGTGTAAACGTCGTGCTGTCCTCAAAAACACGACCTTGATGGGAGGTGCGGAGGAACCATCAGACGCGGAAATCCTCCGCTAGTTGTGCCCTGGAAGAGACAGCCGCTGCCAAAACTCAATCCTGTTCCCGCCGAACCTCGCTTGGGTCTCCCCGCGCTGCGCAAGAGGTGGGCAGACCGCGGTAACGGGAGAATAGCGCCCTTCAGGGGTGGGTGGTGGCATCCACCTCGGCGCACTGGTGTAGCCTGCAAGGAGTAAGTAAAGAATCCCACCTCCAGGGTTGGGGAGAATGCCAACCCCTTGCTGGGGCACGTGCCTACAATTCAACCGCTGCCAGAGCTTCTTCCGGCCCCACCAGAGCAATGGCGGCGTTAACTAGGTAGGTTTTTGCGGCTTGCTGGAGCTGGGCAGGTGTGAGCTGCCTCACCCTCTGCAAATACTGCTGGTCGAACTCCATGCCCAGGCCCAGAATCTCGTACCAGCCGGCTAGTTGCGCCACCTGGGCGTTGGTCTGTTTGCTGAGGGCATACTGGCCCAACAGCTTGCGCTGGGCCATCTCCACTTCCTCATCGCTAAGGAGGGTTTTGTGTAGGCGATGGATCTCCGCCTGCAGGCGCTCCAGGGCCACTGGAGTGTTCTCCGCTGCCGTGCCCAGGTAGGCCACAAAAGGGGCAGGATCCCGGCGGGTGGCAAAGAAGGCCGAGACCTCATAGGCCAGGCCACTGCGCTCCCGCAGCTCCACAAACAGGCGGCTGGACAGGCCGCTGCCTAGGTAAGTGGCCAGCAGCTTCAGGGCCGGATAATCCGCAGAAGCAGCGGGGGATCCGCGAAAGCCAAGCACAATCGTTGTCTGCTGGGTGGGTTGGAATAGCTTTCGCAGTTGCGGCTTCTCCAAAGGGGGCAGCGACAGGTCTAGTTCAGGAGCAGGCGGGCTGGTGCTTACCCAATCTCCCAGGACAGCTTCCACTTGGGCCGCCATCGTCTCCGGCAGCTCTGGACCGATTACCGCCATCACCATTCCCTCCGGGCGGCAGTAGGTGGCGTGGTAGGCCAGCAAGTCCTCCCGGGTCAGGGATCCCACCGTCTCCAACCATCCCAGCTCGGGAAGGGCATAGGGGTGATCCCCATAGAGGGTCTGCTGAACCTGGTTGAAGGCAAGGCTGAAGGGTCGCTCCTGTTGGGCGCGAATGGTCTGCAACAGCAGCTCCCGCTCGCGCTCTACCTCCGCTTCCGGAAAGCTGGGCTCCCGGAGGATTTCCGCAAGCAACTTCAGCAGCTCGGGGAAATCAGCCGCCACACACTGCAGCCCGACCTCGAGACAGTCGGCAGAGCTTTCCACCCCAAGCCCAGCCCCTAGGGATTCCACCCAGGCAGCAATGGCCTGGGAGTCGCGCTGCTGGGTGCCCTTGGTGAGGACAGCCGCCAGCAAGTGGCTCAAGCCTGCCTGCTGCAGTCGCTCCACCCGGCTGCCGCCGCGAAAAAAACAGTGAGCAGCCAGGATTTCCGTTGCCGGATTCTGGCCCAACAGCAGCGTGATGCCGTTGCTCAGGCGAAGGCGCTGTAAACGGCCACGTTGCATGGCAAAGAGAGGGAAGCTCCTAGGGGCAAGGGATCGACCTACCGGCAGGCCAGTTGCAGCTCCGAAGCCGCAGCAGCGCCAGAGGCAGCCGGCTTGAGCAAGGCCACCACGTAAGCCTCCGGAGAGAGGTACTGCTGAGCTAGCTCACGGACTTGGGCTGGGGTAAACGCTTGCAACAGCTCCAGGTACTCCTGCAGGCGCTGCACCCCAACCAGGGTCTCGTAGTAGCCGTAGATGCTTGCCAGCTCGCTAGGCGACTCGGCAGAGAAGAGGAGTTCGTGGGTCAGCAGGCGCCGCGCTCGATCTAGCTCAGCCTGACCGATACCCTCCTGCTGCAGCTTCTCAACCTCGCGCAAGATGGTTGCCTCCACCCGCTCCAGGTTTTCCACTTCCAGGCGAGCACTAATGCAAAAAAGCCCCCCCTCTTTCAGCACCAGTGAAGAACAGCCCACCCTCCTCACCCAGCCGCGCTGCTCTCGCAACAGATGCACCAGCCGCGAAGTGCGGCCTCCCCCCAGTACCGCGGCCAACAGCTCCAGGCCGCAAACCTGCTCCCAGGCCTCGAGGCTGACGGTGGGCCAGGCCAATTTTAGACGAGCCTGCTCCAGGCGGGTATGGGTGCTCTCGCGGCGCAGGATCCCTTGGGGGCGGGGCTGAGGCGGGATTGGGGGCCTTGTCCAGGCAGAGCCACTGGCAGGATCCCCAAACTCTCTTTCCACCAGCGCCAGCACCTGGTCCGGATCGATGCCTCCTGTCACCACCACCGTCATGTATTCGGGTCGGTACCAGCCGCGGTGGTAGGCGCGTAGCAGCTCTGGGGTCAACCCCATCAGGCTTTCTGGCGTGCCCAGCACGGGTCGCCCATAGGGGTGCTCCACCCCAAAGGCAGTTTCCATGAGGAGCTGATAGGCCGTGTGCCCTAGGTTGTCGGCAGCGCGGCGAATCTCCTCCAAAACCACCTGGCGCTCCCGCTCCACCTCCTCCGGAGGGATCCCAGCCCGCAACACTGCCTCCGCCAGATAGGGCAAGGTATCCGGCAGGTCGGTGGCAGCTACGGTGATGTAGTAGTGGGTGTAATCCTGGCCAGTGGCAGCGTTGGTGATCCCTCCCCGCCCTTCAATAACCCGGTCCAGCTCCCCGGGGGCCAGCCGCTCGCTGCCCTTAAAGACCATGTGCTCCAGAAAGTGGGATATGCCCAGCCACTGCGGCGGCTCGTTGCGCCCGCCTGTTTGGACCCAGACGTCCACCGTGGCCGAATCGGCAATGGGAAGGGGGTGAAGAATGACGCTTAGCCCGTTGTTTAGGCGATGGGTGTAAGCAGGAAGAAGACGCGGTGCGCGGCTCAAGGTCAAAGTTCTTAATCAGCAGAGAACAAACTTAATCTTACTCGCACAACCGCCGCTGAGAGCCTTCAGGGAGCAATTGGGTTCATCTTTCTAGTTTTGGGAAGGGGTATCCGTTGATCCTGGCCACGACAAGCTGGGGGATCCCTCGCCAACTAGGCTCTCTTCTACCTGAAAGCCAGGCGGCCATTCCTCACTTTCGCGCACCCGCTGCACCACTTCCTTAGGCAGGGTCACTCCCAGCTCCCGCGCGGCTACGGCCACCACGTCTCCCCGATCGATCAGGCCGGCAATGGCGCCGCTGGGGGTGAAGACCAAGACTCGGCGCGACTCCGCCTGGCCCATCATCTGGATGACCTGGACAATGGGAGTTTCCTCCCGCACCCCTTGAAGTTGCTCCATTGGCTTGAGAATGGCTTTGAGGGTGAGGTGATCCCACTGGCTGCGCTCGATGTCGTTGAGCAGTTCCGGCCTAACCAAGCCCCGGTAGCGACCGTCCTCCTCGGCAAAGTACACTTCCTGAACGCCTCTTGCGGTCTCTGGCTGGAGGGAGGCAGGGATCAGGTAGCGATCGACAAACTCCCGCAGGCTCATGCCCGCATCCACCACGCGAAAGCGGCGGCTCATGACATCTGCGGCCTTCAGGCGAGCCAACACCCGCTGCAGCTGCGCATACTGCTCGTAGCGACGGGCGCTATTCAAAATAAACAAGCCAATTAGCCCCGTCCAAAGGCCATTGAGGCTCCCCAAAAATACCCCTACTAGACCCAGGCCCACCAAGCCCCAGCCCACTCCCTGGCCAGCTCGAGCTGCCCACAACATGCCCTTTTGCCGATCCCCTGTCCAACCCCAGATGGCTGCTTTGAGCATCTGCCCCCCATCCAGGGGCAGCCCTGGCAGCAGGTTAAACAGGGCAATCACTAGGTTGATGGCAGCCAAGCTGGCAAGCATTGAGGTCAGCGGCGACCCTGGCCCCGCCCAAGCTCCAGCCACGCTGAAGAGGACAAACAAGCCCAAACTGAGAAGGGGCCCTGCCAAAGCCACCCAAAAGGCGCCCAGGGGGCGAGGCACTTCTCGCTCAATGGCCGCCATGCCGCCAAAGATGAACAGGGTGATGGAGCTCACCCGTACTCCATAGGCCCGGGCGACTAGGCTGTGGGCCAACTCATGGGCCAATAGCGAAAGAAAAAGCCCCACCGCTGGCACCACCCCGTAGGAGAGCACCAGCAGCAGAGCCGCTGGAAACCAGGTGTAGTCGAGGAACAAGGGGATCCCCCACAAATTCCCGATGCGCAGGCGACTGGTCATGGCCTTAACTCCTACACAGCTCTTGCCCAGGAGGGCTTTTAGGACAGCAGGCAACCTTTCTCCTTGGGATCCCTTCCTTTCCACTCTAGCCCTTTCCGGGACTTCGCAGCGAATCCTTGTGGTACCCTGGGTAGCTGTCCAGCAAACCAGGCAACCCTGCTAGAGCGGCCGGGTTAGCCGCAGTGGCCCTATTTTTTTGTCCCTCTTTCTGGGGGACGACGGAAACAGCTATGGTATCGACTTCCTCCTACGAGCAGAGCAAAGCGGTACCCTCGCCCCAGGAACAAGCGCCAGGTTTTGTAGACGAGTTCCCCGCGACAGCCCCAACGGCTGCCCCAGTGTTCTACCGCACCTATAGTCGGCGCCGCCCCGATGGCAGCCGCGAGACTTGGAGTGACGTCTGCGATCGCACCCTGGCCGATATTGCCCGCCTAGGGCGCCTTACTCCCCAGGAGCGGGAGCTGTTGGAACGTCTGCAGCGGCAGTTGAAAGCGTTGATCTCAGGTCGGGCCCTGTGGGTGATGGGCACCGAGTGGATCCAGAAGCCGGAAAACTACTCCGGCGCCTACAACTGCACTAGCCTCACCGTGGTGGACTGGCGCTCCTTTGGCCTGATGATGGATCTGGCCATGATGGGCTGTGGCACGGGAGCGGTGCTGGAGCCTCAGTTCATCAGCCAGTTGCCCCCCATCCTCAACCGCCTAGAGGTGCAGGTAGTAGGATCCATTGGTGCCACCCCCCCCGAAGCGCGGCAGGAACACACCCGCATCCAGCGCCAGGGCTCTCACGTGCACATCCAGGTGGGCGATAGCCGCCGCGGCTGGGTGGAGTCTTACCAAGCTCTCTTGGAGCTGGCGGCGGATCCCAGTTTTGGGGGTCAGGTGGAGGTGACGGTGGATCTCAGCCATGTGCGCCCCGCTGGGGAGCGGCTAAAAGGGTTTGGGGGCGTGGCCAACCCCATCAAGCTGCCCGGCTTGTACCAGCGCTGTGCCGCCATCCTCAACAAAGCCGTGGGCAGGCAACTGAACTCGGTGGAGTGCTGCCTGCTCATTGATGAGGCGGCCGCAACGGTGGTGGCGGGGAATATCCGCCGTAGTGCAGGTATGCGCCAGTTTGCCGCCGACGACGAGCTGGGATCTAGCGCCAAAGACAATCTCTGGCAGCAGGACGAGCAGGGCAACTGGAGAATTGACCCTGAGCGAGATGCCCTGCGCATGGCCAACCACACCCGGGTATTTCACCGCAAGCCAACGCGGGAAGAGTGCATTGCTGCCGTGCGCAAGCAGTTTTACTCCGGCGAGGGGGCTATCCAGTGGGCTGGGGAAGCCGTAGCGCGGGCCAACGCCGACCTAATCAACACCCCCGAGCTGAAGCGGGAGTTCCTCAACGTCTATGCCTCGGAGGGACCCGAGGGAGCTAGGCGCTGGATAGAGGAGCGGCAGGCAGCTAGTAGCTCTCCGTCTGTCCAACCGCCAACGTGGCATAGGGTGCAACGGTATGGGCTGAACCCCTGCGTTACCGCAGACACTTGGATCCACACGGGCGACGGCCCGCGCCAGGTGAAAGACCTTATTGGCAAGCAGCACAGCACCTACGTCAACGGCGAGCTATTCAGCACGACCCCAGAGGGGTTTTTCTACTCCGGCACCAAGCCCGTGCTCAAGCTGGTGACCCAGGAGGGATTCTCTCTTCGGCTGACGGGCAACCATCGTGTTCTCAAAGTCATTGCCCAGACTCCAAAGGCGCAATACACGGAATGGGTGCCGGCAGAAGAGCTCCGCCCGGGCGACCGCATTCTGCTGCACAACCATCGCGACCTAACCCCCTGGGATGGTGAGGGGACCTGGGAGGAAGGCTGGCTCTTGGGGAATTTGCTGGGCGACGGCAGCCTTGCCACAACCCAGTGGAATGACACGGCTGTACTGCGCTATGGGCAGGATACGCAGCAGGAGATGAGCCTCCATGCGGCTCAGTTGTTGCAGGCTGCGGTAGGGTACGAACCTCGCCGGCCAGAGACCTGTTATCACCCCAAGCTGAAGGGCCGGGTTATCCATTCCACCGGCTTGGCGAAGCTGGCAGCTAAGTTCGGCATGGCTCCAGGACAGAAGCAAATGACTGCGGCACTGGAAGCCACAAGCTTTGATTTCCACCGCGGCTTTTTGTGCGGCCTGTTTGACGCAGACGGCAGTGTGCAGAGCGGTCAAGAGAAGGGAGTTAGTGTGCGGCTTTCCCAAAGCAACCTGGACACCCTCAAAGCTGTGCAGCGCATGCTGGCGCGTCTAGGGATTGTCTCGGTCATCTACGAGAATCGCCGTCCCGCTGGGTATCGTCTGCTGCCTGATAGCAAGCGCCAGCCAGCCCCCTACGCCTGCCAGGTGCAGCACGAGCTGGTCATTAGCGGGGACAACCTGCACCAGTTTCAGGCAGTGGTGGGCTTTCGAGAACCGCGCAAAGCTCAGAAGCTAGGTGAACTGCTCGGCAGCTACCAGCGCCGGCTCAACCGGGAGCGGTTTACGGTTACAGTTGCAGCCCTGGAGCCTGACGGCGTGGAACCGGTCTATGACTGCACCGTGCCCGGCCCAAGCTGCTTTGATGCCAATGGGTTGGTTGTCCACAACTGCGGTGAGATCATCGGATGCGACTTCCACTGCAATCTGGCTGAGATCCACCTCAACCGGCTAGATCCCCACAACCGCCAGGAGCAAGAGGAGGCCTTTACGGCAGGGGCCCTGTCGGCTGCGGCGCTATTGCACCACCGCTTTGTCGAGCCCCGCTTCCAGCGCTCAAGGGAATGGGATCCCATTGTCGGCGTCTCGTTTACTGGTCTATTTGACTTTTGCGTCAAAGCCTTTGGGGTGGACTGGCTGCGCTGGTGGCAGGAAGGGAGGCCCGATACGCCTCTGGGGCGGGAGTTTAAGCAGCAGGAGCGGGAATACCTCAGCTTCTGGAAGGAGGTCGTTCACCGCGTGGTTTGGGACTACTGCGACCGTCACGGGTTGCGCCGCCCCAACCGCTGCACCACCGTTCAACCTGCCGGCACCAAGTCGCTCCTGACTAACGCCTCTCCCGGCTGGCACCCGCCCAAGGCTCAGCGCTACATTCGCCGCATCACCTTTGCCAAAAACGACCCCGTGGCCCTGGCCTGCCTGGACTACGGCTACTCGGTGGTGCCCGCCCAGTCTGACAAGGATGAGCACGGCAACCTGCTCAACGACCCCTTTGATCCCCGCTGCACCGAGTGGTTGGTGGAGCTGCCGGTGGAGGTGGAGTGGGCCAATTTGCCCGGCGCCGAGGAGATTGAGGTTGAGCGCTTCTCTGCCCTGGCTCAGTTTGACTTCTACATGCAGGTGCAAAAGTACTACACCACCCACAACACCTCCGCCACCATCGAGCTGCGCGAGGACGAGATCGAAGCGCTGGGATCCCGCATTTACGAGGCCATCCGCGACGACGAGGGCTACATCAGCGCAGCACTGCTGGCCCGCTTCGACGCTCCCTTCCCCCGCTTGCCCTTCGAGAAAATCGACAAGGCCACCTACGAGCGGCTGATGGCCGAGGTCAAGCAAAGACGAAAGACCGACAACTTTTACGAGGCGCTGGCGCGCTATGACCGCAACCTCGCCCTAATAGCAGAGGGTCCAGCAGGGTGTGATGCCCTCGGCTGTCTGATGCCGGAGGCTAGCTCGCAGGGCGAGAACCCGTCCCGTTAGCAGAGGGGGGGATCCCGCCTCGGGCTCTGGCTACACTGTTCTTGGCCGGGAATCCGAGCACTGCGCGCCTTGGCAGCCCCCTCGGCAAGCTAGGGGCAGGGGGGGTTGGCACGGTCCGGTTTTCCCTGCTCGAGCGTTTGGTGGCTGGAGGATCTGATGCAGACAGGAGCGCAGCTCCCGAGGAAAGCCTGGACGGTGGAAATCTGGCGCAGGCTGAGGGGGCTGGTGCTGGCGCTGGCGGTGCTGCTGGGGATCGCCTGTTCTAGCCTCAAGGGCTCTGGGACCTCCCCTCCTGGATTGATCCCTCCTCCGCCTGAGCCGGGCAGCCGGTCGATTCCTCTAGCGGTGCGCACTCTGGGCACCAGCCGCTTTAAGTTGCTGGGCTTGACAGTGGGTGTGGCTGGAAGCGAGGCTGAAGTGCTTCTGGATACCGGCTCAGCAGGGCTGCGTATTCTGTCGTCGGTGGCAGGGCGCTTTGGCTTAGAGCGGACGGGGATCCCTTCCACGGTAACCTTCGCCGATGGCACGCAATTTATCGGTGTGCTGGCTCGCGCTCCCTTCAGCTTGGGTGGGATCCAGAGCCGAGAGCCAGTCACAATTCAGTTGATTGACCAAATTACCTGTGTGGAGCCGCTGGTGGCCAGCTGTTCCGACTATCTATTTGGGCCAGGGCGGCCCTTTGCTGGGATCCTGGGCACCTCGTTGGACGAGCGCAGCCCTGACCGCGACCTGTTTAGCCCTCTCACTCGCCTGCCGGGCAATTTTCGCTCGGGGTACCTCATCCAAACCGGCGGCTTTGAGTCTGCTCAGGGCCTTTTCACCGTCGGCCTGACCGAGGCCAACACCGCTGGCTTCAGTTTTCGGCCACTGCCCCAGGTGGGAAGTTTTCCCGATGGCACGCCCATCTGGCGGGATGAAGCTCTGCAAGTGGCCTACAGCATCAGCAACACTTCTATTCAAAATGTCCCTAGCCCCACCGTATTTGACAGCGGCGCTTCCGACATCTTCCTCAACGTTCGACTATTGGGATCCGCTCCTTTTCCCACCGCTACCCTACCCTCAGGCTCGGAGTGGCGAGCTGTGCTGGGAGGAGCCTTTGACTACCGCATCCGGGTTGGCTTTCCGGTAACGCCCAGCCGGGATCGGATCTTTGTCAACGGCAACCAGAGCGTGCAACTGTTGGGCATGCCCCTGTTTTTCAACGCCGACGTTGCTTTCGATATTGAACGTGGTCGGATTGGCTTTCGCCTGCGTTGAGACCAAGTTTTGAGTTGAACTGGGGAGGAAACCAATGCTTGCTCAGGACGGGATCCCTGCGCGCAGAAGGGCACGTCGCTGGCCCTGGATCTGGGTTCTGCTCCTAGTGTGTTGGCTGGGGTTGGGCGGGCCGGCCTGGCCAATTGGTTTGGGAGATCCCTTGCCGGAGTGGGCTAAGTCTATGCAAGTGGGGCGGCAGCGGCTGCGCGGCGTGGAGCACTACCAAGGCCAAGAGCAGATCCGGGCCTACGGCAACCAGGCGGGACGAGTGTTTTGGATTCAAATCGAAAGCAGTGCCGACCTGCCGCCGGATCCCCGGCAGTACCTGGGAGAGTACCAGGCGTTTCCAGCCGAGGTCCTCCAGGTAGTACCGCTGCGGGCGCAGCGGTTGCGCTTCCAGCAGGGAAATCGCAGCGCCGAATGGCAAGTGGTGGGCATGAGCGGCCACTTTGAAGCTGAGGCGTTTAGCTATGACCTGGCCCCGCCCGAGTTGTTTCAGCCCTGACCTAGGGGCACGATTGAGACAATTAGGGCTTATCCTAGAGAGGAGCTTAAACGCAAAGTTTGCTAATGAGACTGCTTCAGCAAGAAGTTCCAGTTATCCTCAATCGCTTTCTTGTTAAGGAGCTAGCTCAGGAAGACCTCACCTTTTATGAGTACGACTGTAGGCCAAACCCACCCCCGGAGCTAGGAGAAGAGCAGAGAGCTATCGCTAGGGTTTGCAATCGGCTAGATGTAATAGCTGCTCGTTTGGGAAGTCGCATTATCACGCAGGAAAGAGTTTCGCCCAGCCAGCTCAAAACACCAGAGTGGGAGTTGGAAGAGCGTGGGCTTAGGGTTCTAACCTGTGCCAATGCTCAAGAAAGAAGCGCCCTCGAAAGCTTTGAGCGCAAGAGGATAGGGTTGCGCCTTAAATCTCAGTACAAGAAAACTGAAGTCGAATGGATAGGAGGCGGCCTGCTCTGGTGGGTGACTGCTCAGAAAGGGGTAGAACTTTCCGGAGAAGGCTGGGAAATCCACAGAGGGAGAATGATAGATGTTGCCGTCGAACCAGACGGAAAGCTTTACTTAGAAGTCGATATTCATTACCGCTTCTACACGCCGTGGACTTTGCATGAATGGTTGGAAAGCTATCCGGACGTTCCAATCGAGATTGTGCGAAATACATACTTTGATGCGAACGGCAAACGTTTGACTTGGAAATATCTGGGTATTCTTTCTAACCAATCCCCATGGGAGATTCGGTTACCAGAGCAGAACATCAGTCTGGCGGAGTATCATTTGCAGAAGTACAATGCACTTGTAGAAGAAGTTGAGAGCTCTTGGGTAGTCGAAGTAGCATCAAAGGAAAGACGTTATCCCCATCTCTCCCGAAGGTTATCGCCTGCTTTAACCTTGGAGATGCTAGCCAGTCTAGAAGACAACAGAAGCCCTGGCGGAAAAGTTAGCGCCGCTGTTATCGAGTGCATCAGAAAAAGTTTGAAAGAACGATTCGAAAAGTCCGAAGAGACTGCGAGGACCATTATAAAGGAAGTCTACAAACTTTCCCCTGAGGAAATTAAGCCGCTAAAGACCCAAGGCTACATCCTGCCCAAGCCAAAGCTATTGGGATCGGGTCGCAGACCAGTTGAAAATCCTGCTCGGGTTAGATACCGGGGATGTGCGAAGGTAGGCGAGACCAAGTTTGCATGTCTAAACCTCTATGACGACAAGCGAGAGTACCCTAGCGAAGTGCTCAACTGCTTGCTTGAGGTAGCCCAAAAAAGCGGCGCGGAAATTGAAGTAGACTTCTATGCCACTCAGCAAGACTTGCCTGAGGGCGATCTCGCCCGAAAAAGGTTCTGGCAAACCTGGGCTGAGCAAGGGATCAAAACCGTTTTGGTCGTTATGCCGTGGTCACCCAAT
>NZ_JANSHR010000014.1:0-1599 GCF_047461675.1 Synechococcus sp. R70.1 | reverse complement strand
ACTGGGTAACATTAGTTTTAAACCAATATCTACTCCTTCACCTTCTACAAGTTTCCAATTTCTAGGGATCCCCACAATGGGGGAACAACCTGGACGGCCGCTACCTGATTGCGGCATCCTACCAGTTTCCAATTTCTAGGGATCCCCACAAAGGGGGAACGTTTTCCTACCTACTGTCCAGGAGCATATCTGTTCACTCGTTTCCAATTTCTAGGGATCCCCACAAAGGGGGAACTTATCTTCCGCTCAGGTGGGCGTTGGTTTATTGCCGGTTTCCAATTTCTAGGGATCCCCACAAAGGGGGAACGGGAGAGGAGTTAATCATGCCTAAAGTACCTGCTTTTCGTTTCCAATTTCTAGGGATCCCCACAAAGGGGGAACACAAAGAAACCTACACAAAAGGACAAAAATTATGAGGTTTCCAATTTCTAGGGATCCCCACAAAGGGGGAACCTCGAAATTTAGAGAAAATGGTTTTTCTGAGCTTGTACGTTTCCAATTTCTAGGGATCCCCACAAAGGGGGAACAAGCTATGTCTGCTGTATTCTACGGCGTTCCAGGAAAAGTGTTTCCAATTTCTAGGGATCCCCACAAAGGGGGAACACGAAGGAATAACTACCCCAAGGTATACACCGAACCTATCAAGTTTCCAATTTCTAGGGATCCCCACAAAGGGGGAACCTGGGTCGTTGGGGAAAGCGGATGGATTAAACTTTTTAAGCCAGTTTCCAATTTCTAGGGATCCCCACAAAGGGGGAACTCGGAACTAAAAGACCTAGTCGTGTGGGCGGTAAAAGATGTTTCCAATTTCTAGGGATCCCCACAAAGGGGGAACTTTTGGGAGGTTACTCAGTCATTTCCTCTATAATCGTTTCCAATTTCTAGGGATCCCCACAAAGGGGGAACACCCAGGATTTCAAAGTCAAGCCTGAGTATTCGGGCTTGGTTTCCAATTTCTAGGGATCCCCACAAAGGGGGAACGTCCTGGGGATGGGCGTACGGCAGCACTTTGTGGTGAGCTTCGTTTCCAATTTCTAGGGATCCCCACAAAGGGGGAACTGCTGTTGTGGAACTTTGGATTCAGGCAGATGATGAAGAGGTTTCCAATTTCTAGGGATCCCCACAAAGGGGGAACAGCTACACCCAGGGCTCGTGCCCAGAAAATCATTGACGGACGTTTCCAATTTCTAGGGATCCCCACAAAGGGGGAACTTCGATGGTACGATCACTGAGTACCAATACGTGCCGAACCTGTTTCCAATTTCTAGGGATCCCCACAAAGGGGGAACGTTAATCTAACCTCCCCTAACCCTCCCTAAACACCCAGGAGAGTTTCCAATTTCTAGGGATCCCCACAAAGGGGGAACTGGTGGACTACCTGCTAAGATTGGGGTGTCCTTTAGTTTCCAATTTCTAGGGATCCCCACAAAGGGGGAACAAGGAGGATAGTTATGACTATCAAAGTCTATTCCACAAGTTTCCAATTTCTAGGGATCCCCACAAAGGGGGAACTTGGTAGCAGCACCCCTGTATAACGGCTGGATGTTTCCAATTTCTAGGGATCCCCACAAAGGGGGAACTCTACCCCCATTAAACCCA
>NZ_JANSHR010000013.1:0-1603 GCF_047461675.1 Synechococcus sp. R70.1 | reverse complement strand
TGCTCTAGGCGCTGCCAGAGAAAGTTGACAAGGGCAACCAGTCCCAGGATCCCCACCGAGATCCCGCAGGCGTACCCAATGGCTTGCCACAGCACAGGAGACATGGGCCAACCTTGCCTGTGCAGAAAGCCGCTCTGAAAGACCTACGAAACGCTCACAAACACTCCTATTTGCGATAGGGCAGTGTTTGTCGCGTCTCTGCTTTCTTCCTGCTTCTGCGACCCATGACTAGTGGCAGAGTTCACCCCTACCACCCCGCCAGAGGGATCTCCACAGGCGTCACTTCCCCGCGAGCTGCAGGTAGCCAGATACCACTGGACCAGGTTGAGGGCAGCGTTCAGGTCGCGGTCTAGCTCCAGACCACACCTTTCACACCGAAACACTCGCTGGCGTAGTGGTATCTTCTGTCGGTGCCCACAGCGAGAACACAGTTGGCTTGACGGGTAAAACTTGTCCGCCACAACCAACTGACAGCCGTAGAGTTGGGCCTTGTACTCTAGCTGTCGCCTGAACTCATAAAACCCACAAAAGGACTCCGTCCCGCTTACGCGAACGGCCAAAGATCCGGCCAGGCGGTAGTTCTTGAGGAGGTTTTGCACCTGCAAGTCCTCAATCACCACCACCCGGTACTTCTTGGCGAGATAGCTGGTCAACTTGTGCAAGTTGTCCAGGCGGATATCCGCTACCCGCCTGTGGGCCCTAGCAAGCTGCATTACCGCCTTCTTGCGGTTGGCAGAGCCCTTCTGTTTACGGCTCACCCGCCGTTGCAGCCTCACCAAGCGCTTCTGGGCTTTGCGGTAAGGCTTGGGGTTGTCGTTCGCGCTAGCGGCGCGGAGCGCAAACATTTCCCCGCTGGAGCAGGTGGCCAAGCGGTTCACGCCCAAGTCCACTCCCACCACGTCTCCAGTCTTCTCCACCTGCAGAAGTGGGGCCTCGTACTTGAAGGAAATGTACCACCGCCCAGCCCGCAGGCTGATTACAACGTTCTTGGGGGTGGCAGTGGGGAGAATTTCCGCACAGCGCAACCAACCAAGGATAGGTACCTTGATGCGGTTGCCGGAAATGCGGATGCTGCCTTCCAAGTAGAAGCTGTCTCGCACCCCCTTACGCTTAAAGCGGGGAAACCTACCCTGCCCGCTCCGCCAGCGTTTGAGAGCTTGCTCCAAGTTGCGGAGAGCCTGCTGTGGGGCACACTTAGAAACCTCGTAGTACCAAGGGTTGGCTTTCTTGACCTCTGCCACTAAGCGCTTATGTAGGTCGTTCGCGGCAGCGGTGCGGAGCACTTTAGCTGTAGGCAGTTTTTGCTTGGCCTCAACAGCTTGCTTGCAGATAGCCAAGCCCCAGTTGTAGGCGTGGCGAGCCACCCCAGCATGCCGGGCTGCCAGGGTTCGCTGCTTGTTGTTGAGGGCCAACTGGGTTTTAAAGCCCAGCAGCATGGGACTAGGAGTGTTGGGTAGCTTGCTTGAGTATTGTGAGTCTTTCTGCCTGCTGTTGTCTACCCCCTTCTGGCCTTATCAGAGGAGATAGCAGAGAGGGAGGCAACGCCTCCCAAGCTGGGCAAGATTCGGCACAATGGGAAGAAATGTTTCTAGCAAGCAGTTGA